>DASUFM010000421.1:0-19035 GCA_036274535.1 Blastocatellia bacterium | reverse complement strand
GTCACGGCCAACCAATACCCCTACGAGGCGTCGGGCACGAGCCTCAGCGCGTCGCTTCTGCCGCGCTGGGCCGAAGCCGGCGGCAGGCAGGAACTGCTCAAGCGCATTGACGATCCCGCCGTCCGCCCCAAACTCCTGGCCGAGATGGCGCGCAACCTGCAGCGCAGAGGCGGCGCGAACTCCCTGCTCATCACCTCGGTCGGCGCCGCCGGCGCCGATCGCAGTCTGATCGGCAAACGACTGGACGAGATCGCCAGATCGCGCGGCAAAAGCCCTATCGAAACCGCGCTCGAAATCATCAAAACCGGCGGCGCCGGCGTGGCTTCGTTCAACATGACCGAAAGCGACATCGAAAACTTCATGAAACAGCCATGGGTGATGACCGGCTCTGACGGCTCCGGCGGACACCCGCGCAAATACGGCGCATACCCGCGCAAGATTCGCGAATACGTCGTCAACCGCCACGTCATCACGCTGCCCAGAATGGTCCAGGCCAGCTCGCTGCAGGTCGCCGAGACCTTTAACCTGAAAGGCCGAGGCAAACTCGCCCCCGGCTATTTCGCCGACGTGATCGTTTTCGATGAAAAGACAATCGCCGACCGCTCGACTTACGAAAATCCGGAACTCTTCGCCGAAGGCGTGAAGTACGTGATCGTCAATGGAAAACTGGCGATTGACGACGGGAAATACACAGGCGCAATGGCCGGCAAGGCTTTGCGGAAAGCTGCAGGCGGTGTTTAAACTGAATCAGCGCAACGCGGATTGTCTGATGGCAATTCGTGGCCGCCGTGAAAATCCGCAGGCCCACGCGTTTAAATTTTCGGTGTTCCTATATAGGAACGTCTGGGATATACTAGGGAAGGAGAACGCTTATGACGATGATGATCCAAAATGATCCGACACGTCCGGCGCGGGAGACTCTGCCGACAATGTATGATCTCCCGAGCGAAGAGGTCGGAGACGCTGGTATGCCAGACGAGTATCACGTTCGCCAATCCGTCCTTCTTGATCAGACCTTTCGTCCGCCCGCTATTCCCGCCGATGAAGTATTCTCGGCCATCGACATGAACCTTTATTACGATGCGCGCCATCCGCTCTGGTACAAACGACCGGACTGGTTTGGCGCAATTAACGTCCCACGCCTATACGAAGGCCGCGATTCGCGCTTCAGTTATGTATGTTGGCAGGAAGACGCGCCGCCGCTGATCGTTGTTGAATTGCTCTCGCCGGGGACTGAGAAGGAAGACCTTGGACGGCGACTGCGCGACGCAAACGAGCCGCCTACTAAATGGGAAGTCTATGAGCGTATTCTGCGCGTGCCCTATTATGCGGTCTTCAGCGGTGAAAGCATGGAACTGAGGATCTTTCAGTTGAGCAAGGACCGTTATGAAGAAGTCGCCGATCATACTCGGTCAGGACCCGGATAAGTTTTGATTGCTCGGCGCTGAATTATCAAAGTTATCTTAGGGACGCAGAAACCGTTTGAATTGTTTGCGAGGAAATACACGATGCCAACTGTGATCCAGACCGGCCTGCCAGGCCCACCAGGCGAGACACTGCCGACGATGTACGACCTGCCTAGCGAAGAGATCGGGGAATCCGGTTTGCCGGACGAGTTCCACTTTAAGCAGGCGTGTTTGCTGTGGGAAACCTTCAAACCGCCTACTGTCCCTGATGATCATGTTTTCTCGGCAATCGACATGTATCTTTACTATGACATTCACCACACGAACAGGTACAAACGGCTGGATTGGTTCGGCGTGATCGGTGTTCCGCGTCTATACGAGGGATGGGACTTTCGCCGGAGCTATGTGATTTGGCAGGAGCGCGTTACGCCGCTGATTGTGGTGGAACTTCTCGCGCCTGACGTGGATGAAGGAGAATTGACCCGGTCGCAAGGAGAGCCGGATGAGCCTCCGACCAAATTGGAAGTCTATGAGAAGATTTTGCGTGTGCCCTACTATGCGCTCTTCGGTCGCCAGGAGACCGAGTTGCGAGTCTTTCAACTCTGCGATGGGCGTTATGTAGAAGCGACCGGACACAACAGGCGCTTCTGGATTGCGGAAGCGGGGCTTTGGCTGGGGCTATGGCGGGGAAGTTATGACAGGCAAGAGCGGCTTTGGCTGCGATGGTTTGGCACGCAGGAGAACCGGATTCCGACGGATGCTGAACGCGCGGAACAGTACCGGCAGCAAGCGGAACAGGCGATGCAAACGGCACAAGAATACCAGCAGCGCACGGAGCATGCGCTACGGCGAATAGAATGCATGGCGGAAAAGTTGCGCCAGCTCGGCTACGATCCGGATCAGGTTTGATCGCCGGGAAACTCAGCGAAAATTTTCCACCAGCATAAGATCGCTGCCGCTCTGATCCATCTGCGCGAAGAGGAGCGAACGTTCATTGGGAGCGACTGCCAGGCCGGGGTCTGTAGGCGAAAGAGGCTTATCTAACGTGGTGATTGTCGTCACTTTGCCGTTCGCAGAATTGAAGAATTCGACGACCGGGCGAGCGGGCTCGTTCGCCGTGGCAAAGTAGATTCCTTTGGATGTCACCGCCCAGAATCGCCAATAGCCGGCCCGGTTGTGATTCAGCAGCGGCGCCTCTTCGCCTCCAGCCGTCGGCGTTTGCCAGATGCCGGGGACGAGGCGGCCTTTCGCATAATATAACCACTTGCCATCCATTGATTCGAATCCTTCAAAGCCTCCCTGTTTAGTTACCTGCGTCGCCTGACCGCCTTCGGCGGGAATTTTCCAGATCTGCATATTGCCGGCGCGCGTGGAACCGAAGTAGATCCACTTTCCGTCGCGTGACCAGCTCGGAGCGACATCTTCGGCCGGATCGCTGGTAAGACGGCGCGGCTGGCCGCCTTCGGCGCTGATCAGATAGATGTCGGCGTTGCCCTCACGTCCGGCGTCATTGGAGCGAGAGTCAAACACTATCCATCGCCCGTCGGGAGACCATCGCGGGGTGCCGGTCAGATAAGGTCCGCAGTCAATCAACTGAGCTGGATTGGTTCCATCGCTGTCACAGACCCATATCCCAAATCCGCCGGAGCGGTTCGAGGCAAAGACGATTTTTCGTCCGTCGGGAGAGTAGTCCGGCCCATTGTCTCCTTGTGTGGAAGAGATCAGACTAGTTGCGGCGCCGGCTCGGCCAGCCGCATCCCATTCCAGGCTCCAGATGTTTTGGTCATCCAGTGACTCGGTATACACCAGGCGGCCGCCTTGCCGGGAAATAGCAGGGCTGACCACGGATTGTCCTATGGTTGGCAGGCGTTCTGGAGTTCCACCACTGACCGGGATGCGCCATAGACTATAGATGCTGCCGCCGCGCCTGGAGGAGAAGACGATTTCGCGGCTGTCCGAAGTCCAGGCGAGGCCCAGGATCGAAGTGTTATCAAAAGTGAGTCGCCGTGGCGCGGCGCCGGCGAGACTCAGGAGATAAAGGTCTGTTGTCGCTCGGCTGGAAGATCGAAGAAAGGCCAGCGTCTTCCCATCAGGTGAGAATGCCGGATAAGAATCTCCGGCGGAGCCCGGGGCGGGCGAGGTCACTTTTCGTTTTTCCCCAGTCTCGATCGAGATCATGTAGATGCTGAGGGGCTCTTCCTGTGAATTCCTGTCTGCCACCGCCAGGAACTTTCCTTCCGGGTCCATGTATTGGCTGTTTCCCTGGAAAGGATCTCGGTAAGGGAAAACGTCGGCCACTTTACGCTCGGTCCCGCCCAGGGCCGGTATCAAATAAAAGCCACTTCCTTCGGCTGTCTGGCGCAGGAATGCGATGTAACGACCGTCCGGCGACCAGACGGGATGTGTGTCCGCCGCTGGATGCGTCGTCAATCGAAGCGGCTCTCCGGCGCCGATCAGCTTGACGTAGATGTCAGAGTTGTCTCCCCTCCCGCCATCCCAGACAAAGGCGATCTGGTTGCCGTCAGGCGAAAAAGCAGACTGCGTTTCCCGACCAGGGAAACTGGTGAACGGGACGATGTTCAGGAGCGGCGCCGGAGTTTCCCTGGTTGAGCGAAAAAACATCGCCCAGACTGCGACTCCAATCGTCAATCCAAGGGCCGGCCAGACCGCCAGACTGCGCCAACGGTTCACTCGTGGTTTTGCTTGCGCCAGACTGCCTGCCAGACTGCTTTGAGGAAGAATTTCAGGCTCAATCGGTTCCCGCCGGGGCTCCGAATCAAGGCTGTCGTTCTCCCTTTCTTCATGGTCAATGACGCCAGGCTGCGCCGGCGCCAGCATTTCCTCCACATTCGCGTCAGAAATCCCCTTCACGCTCGCTACAAAGCGGTAACCTCTTCTGGGTATTGTTTCGATGTATTGCGCGGCTTCTTCTCCTCCCAGAACTTTCCTAAGGTAGGAAACGTTTTTGGCCAGATTCACCTCTTCGACAAATGTGTCTGGCCAGACCTTCCTGAGCAACTCGTCCTTATCGATCACACGCCCGCTGTTTTCGACCAGGATCATTAATGTCTCGAAAGCCTTCGGAGTCAGTGGAACGTGCTGGCCGTCGCGCAACAATAAACGGTCGGTGGGATCCAGCCGGAACGGCCCAAATTCGTAGAAATGCCTTTCTGTCTGCGTCATATGGAGAGAAGAATGGCGTAAGGGGGATGGGATAAGTGACGGAAAAACTTTGCCAGAACTCAGCCAAAATTTTCCCAGAAATTTACCAGGCTAATTTTCAAGCTTTGGAAAGACTTCTGCCCTGCCTTTGGCGCACTGTCAGGCGTAACAGGGAGCAAATTGCAAATTAGATTTAAAAAGATGCGAACATTGTAAGCTCAGTTCAATTTATCGCAAAAACCTGGCCGGAACAACGGCAAGTAATCGCAACGGCGGAAGTTAAATGTCCGGCGCGACTTCCACTGCCGGCTTTGCTGGGAAAAAAGCTCCACCTACCGATTCAGTTTGCAAAAATCCGTCAATTTTGCATTCGCTGGATTTGCTCGGCGAAGTAGCAACAAAGGAGAGATTGTATTATGAAACGAATAATTTGCGTTGCGCTTGCGCTATTTGCGTTTACAGCCTTCGTGATTGCCCAGGATTTCCGGGCGACTATCGGCGGGCTGGTGACCGACCAGAACGGGCAAGTGGTCGCCAACGCGACAGTCAAGGCGATCCGTGTCGATACTAATGAAGCCAAGGAAGTGAAGACGACTTCCGAAGGGCGCTACACTATTCCTTATCTCACTCCCTCCATTTACACCATTGAAGTGACTGCGAGCGGCTTCCAGACGCTGAAGCGCGAAACGATCACGCTTCGCATCGCCGACAAACTCGATCTTCCGCTGCGATTGACAGTCGGCGCGGTGAGCGAGGCGATTGTTGTGACAGGCCAGCAGGAAGTTCTCGAGGCTGGTTCGGCGGACCGCGGCCTGGTCTTCGACCCGATCAAGACTCAGGAACTTCCGCTCAACGGCCGGCAGACATACATGCTTCTGGCTTTAACTCCCGGCGTGGTTTTTACGCAGGAGACCTTCGGCCCGAACGGTTTCTCCGGCACGCGCGGCTGGGACGTGAACAATTCTTACAAGATCAACGGCGCGCGAACGGGACAGAATCTCTTTCTGCTCAACGGCGCTCCGATCAGCGACAACAACGGCACATGGCAGGTCGCGCCCAACGTCGAGGCGGTGCAGGAATTCAAGGTGATGACCAACACCTACGACGCCTCGTACGGCCGCTTCGGCGGCGGCGTGGTCAACACCACACTCAAGTCGGGAGCGAACAGTTGGAACGGCAACGTCTTCGACTATTTCCGCAACGCCGTCTTCGACGCCAACTATTTCCAGAACAACTTTACAGGCCAGCCAAAACCCAAGCACAACCAGCATCAATACGGCGGGGTGTTCGGCGGCCCGATTCGCAAAGACAAAGATTTCATTTTCACCAGCTTCGAAGGCTGGATCGAGAGGATCGGATTTCCCACTCTGCAGAGCGTGCCGCCGGATTTGCTGAGGGACGGCCAGCATTTCACGGATTTCGGAATCAAGATCTACGATCCTATGACCACGCACAGGTGCGGAGAAAAGCCGGGAGAGACGGATGCGTTCTGCACGGTGAACGGGCAGAGGCGCACTTTCGTCCGCGATCCGTTCCCCGGAAACGTCATTCCGGCAGACCGCCTCAGTCCCATAGGAAAAAAACTCCTTTCCTACTATCCGAAGGCGAGCGCCGGATTGGAGATGAAGTTGAGAGACAACTTCGTCAACGGCGGGAACGTCGGCAAATATTATTATTACCAGCCGATGGCGCGCTGGGATCATATTTTCAGCGAGAAGGACAAGCTTAATTTCACATTTACTTTCCAACACGGCCAGGAATATCGAGATTCGACCGGCTTCGGCCCGCCGGCAGGCAGCGGCGACGTGGGGTCGCAGCGCACCGATCAGAACTACATTATTTCCTGGACTCACGTGGTTTCGCCGACCACGCTGCTGGACGTTCGCGCGTCTTATGGCCGCTTCACCAGCTATTTCCCGCGTTGGACCGATTTCAGTCTGACGGCCGCCGACGTCGGCATGACGCAGATGATCACGGCGCCCTCGACCGATCTGAAATCCGTACCCAGAATTCGGACGGGCGATTTCACAGGCTTGTTCGCTTCGGTCGGAGGCGACCTGTTCACCTGGAGCACGACCAACCAGTGGAATCTCGCCCCCAGCCTGACCATGACTCGCGGCAGACACACCCTGCGCTTCGGCGGTGAAGTTCATTACTATGCTCTAGGTAGCCAAAATACAGGGTATGGAACCGGAACTTTCGACTTCAACTCAGGCTGGACACAGCAGTTTCCCGACGTCCGCAGAAATGGACAAGATGGGAGCACGATAGCGAGCCTCCTGCTGGGCACGCCCGCAGGCGGCAACATTGACTGGAATGACACCATCTATCAAACCCGTCCTTATTTCGGGATCTACGTGCAGGATGATTGGAAGCTTAATTCCAAGCTGACCTTGAACCTCGGACTGCGTTACGATGTGCAGATTCCCTGGCTCGAACGGTTCAATCGCAGAGCGCGTGGATGGGATATCACTACCAAAAACCCCTACAGCGACGCGGTTCTGGCCAATTGGGCGCAGGTCAAGGCGAAATGGGAGGCCGATAATCCTGACGCCAAATATCCATATCCTGCCGCGCCGGCGGAACTCATTGGAGGTTACCTCTTCGCCGGAGTAGGCGGTCAGCCCGAAAGACTTTACGATACCGACTGGACCAACATCGCGCCACGCATCGGCGTCGCCTACAGGATGTTCGAGAAGACGGTTCTTCGCGCAGGGGCGGGCGTTTATTACCAGTCGCCCACGCAAAACAACGTCTCTCCCGGGTTCAACCAGGGGACTCCCTATACCTCCTCGCTGGACGGCCTTACACCATCGGCCGGTCTGACAGGGCCGTATTCGCTGGTTAACCCGTTCCCCGATGGACTGAGACCGGCTACCGGATCGAGCCTGGGTCTGGCGACCGGTGTCGGTGGCGGCGCTGGATTTGATCCTCCGCGGTTCAAGATTCCGAGGACTTATCAATACTCCCTGGGATTCCAGCACGAATTGCCGGGCGGAATTTTGGCGGAGGCCTCCTATACGGGCAACTACCAGATCTATATCAACAACAGCTACAATATGAACCGCTGGAGCCTGGCGGACAACATGATAGGCTTCGTGGATAACAGCTATCTGAATCGCAAACTGCCGAATCCGTTCTTCGGCGTTCTTCCTCAAAACACCAGCCTCGGCAGCAGCCCTACGATCAGCGCCCAGGAACTGCTGAGGCCGAACCCGATCTTCGGGGACATCACCAATTTCCTTATTCAAGACGGGCGGTACCGATCCGATCAACTCCAGCTCAAAGTCGAGAAGCGCGTGCTCGGCGGCGGCGGCGGTCTGACATTCGGCTTGTCTTACACACTTGCCAAGGCTTTCGAGAAGAATCATCGTTTGAACAATTGGAACGATGCCGAAGACCTGATCTACGAACTGGACAACACGGACAAAACCCACAACCTTTCTGTCTACGGCGTTTGGGACTTGCCCCTCGGCAAGGGCCGCAGGTTCAACGTCGGCAATCCAGTTGGCGGAGCGCTCCTCAACAACTGGAGCTTCGATTGGATTCTCACTTACGTCAACGGGAACCCGGTCGGGTGGCCTGATCTGATTAACAAGTGCGGCGCCTGGAATGCGACCGAACAGGATGAGGATCACTGGTTCAACAACGATAAGACTTGCTACCAGAAGTTTCCAGGGTTCAATGTGCGAACGACTCCTGATCGGTTCCCCGACATCCGCGAGCAGCAGAAGCCGCAGTTGAACCTGGCCCTCTCCAAGACCTGGGCGCTTACCGAACGCTACAAATTCCTGCTCCGTTGGGAAGCGTTCAATGTCGCCAATACTGTGATTCGTCCCGGCCCCGATACGAACATCGATAACGCCACGTTCGGCATGCTGCCGAAGAGGCAGAATAATTTTCCGCGCGTAATGCAGGTCGCGGCGAAGTTTTACTTCTAACTTGTAAGAACCTCTTACAGAGAGCGCAAAAAAACGCGGAACACGCGGAAATAACGGAAATCGCGGAAAAGCGGAACGATTCCTGGTTAAATCTTCCGCGCGTTCCGCTGTTTCCGCGTGTTCCGCGTTTTCTCCATCGTCCTGAAAGCAGACCGGCTTTTCATCGGCGCCAGCTTGAAATCCCAGCCTCGCTCAACTACATTTGCCATCCCTCACTCGAATACCTTCCCAGGAAGATTATGAAACGATCGAAACTTGTGATCCCCATTATGCTGGCGGTTTCCGCCGGCCTGTTCGTTTATATCGTGGCGGCTCAGGGCAATAAGAAGTCCGTTAAACAACCCGATCGGCGGCGCCGCGAATGGCGTATGTTCGGCGGCGGGCCGGAAAACATTCATTATTCGACGCTCGATCAGATCAATCGCGACAATGTCCATCAGCTGGAAGTCGCGTGGCGGTTCGATTCGGGAGATGAATTTCGCGGCTCAGAGATGCAATGCAATCCGATCATCGTTGACGGCGTGATGTATGCGACCACGCCGAAACTGCGTGTGATTGCGCTCGACGCCGCGAACGGGAAGCTGATCTGGAGCTTCGATCCGAACGAGGGCAGGAGGCCGCTCGGCAAGATGCGCAATCGCGGCGTGATGTATTGGGAAGACGGCCTCGATAAACGGATTTTCTTCGGTTTTCGGCATTGGCTCTACTCGCTCGACGCCAAGACCGGGCAACCCGTGAAGAGTTTCGGCGCCGAAGGCCGCATCGATTTACGCGCAGGTTTCATCGGGCGCGAACCCGGGAGAGTCACGATCAGCAACACCACGCCCGGCGCCTTTTACAGGGACATGCTGATCATCGGCGCCTTGACCAGCGAGGATTTGCCCGCCGCGCCCGGCGACATCCGCGCGTTCGACGTCCGCACGGGCAAGCAAAGATGGGCGTTTCACACCATCCCGCATCCGGGCGAATACGGTTACGAGACCTGGCCGAAAGACGCCTGGACGTACGCTGGAGGCGCGAATAACTGGTCGGGGCTGGTGGTCGATCAACAGCGCGGGCTTGTTTTCGCGCCGACCGGTTCGGCGGCGTTCGATTTTTACGGGGCGAACCGTCATGGCGACAATCTGTTCGCCAACACGCTGTTGTGCCTGGACGCGAACACCGGCAAGCGCGTATGGCATTTCCAGGCGGTCAGGCACGATGTGTGGGACCGCGATTTCCCGTCGGCGCCCTCGCTGGTCACGGTTAAGCGAAACGGGCGATTGATTGACGCGGTCGCGCAGATTACGAAATCGGGCCATGTTTTTATTTTCGAACGCGCGACGGGCAGGCCGCTCTTCCCGATCGAATATCGCAAGGTATCGACCGCCGGCGTTGATGGAGAGTCGCTTGCCGAGACGCAGCCGCTACCATTGCTGCCTCCGCCGTTCGCGCGCCAGGTCCTGACCGAAGAACTATTGACTCGGCGCACGCCGGAAGCGCGCCAGGCCGCGCTCGAACGGTTCCAGAAAATACGCAGCAAAGGCCAGTTCGAGCCGCCCGGTTTTGAAGGCACGGTGATCTTTCCCGGCTTTGACGGCGGCGCCGAATGGGGCGGGCCGGCGTTCGATCCTGAAACCGGATTGCTCTACGTCAACGCCAACGAGATGGCCTGGATTCTGCGGCTGGTCGAAAAGCCGGCGCCAAATCCAGGTCGCCTGGCGCAACTGAGCGGCAGGAGTTTGTACGAGTCCAATTGCGCCAGTTGTCACGGCGGCGATTTGCGCGGCTCTCCGCCACAATTCCCCTCGCTGGTAAGCCTGGACAAAACATACTCCAATTCGGAAGTCCGCACAGTCATTCGAGAAGGTCTGGGACGTATGCCGGCGTTCTCCAGAATCGGCGCCGACGCGATTCGCGCAATCGCCGATTATGTTTTGACCGGTAAAGACACGGCGGCTTTGACGGCGGAATCGAAACCTTCATCGCCGAATCCTATGGATTTGAAATACACGACGGACGGCTACAACAAATTCCTGGACCCGGACGGTTATCCGGCCGTGGCGCCGCCGTGGGGCACGCTGAACGCGATTGATTTGAATCAGGGCAAGATCGTCTGGCGGATTCCGTTCGGCGAATATCCGGAACTGGCCGCGAAGGGAATCGGCGCCACGGGGAGCGAAAATTACGGCGGGCCGATCGTCACCGCGAACGGATTGCTCTTTATCGGCGCGACCAATTACGACAAGAAATTTCGCGTCTTCGACAAAATGACGGGCAAGCTGCTGTGGGAAACGACGCTGCCCGCGGCCGGCAACGCCACGCCCGCGATGTATGAGGCGAAGGGAAGGCAGTTTGTCGTGATCGCGGCCGGCGGCGGAAAATCAAAAGATCCGTCGGGCGGCAGCTATGTGGCTTTCGCGCTGCCCGTGGATAAGTCCCGGAGCAAGTAGAGTCCGGCGTGGCTAAAACATTTCGTCTTTCCGGAGTTGGCGGCGCAAAATCCGTTAACGCCGGAGAATTTGAAACCTTGAAAGAACAAATTTCGACTTTAATCGATCCGCGCGAGGAATATGCAAATCGTCTGGCGGCGCGGCGCGGCGCGCTCAGCGACGAACAACAGCGAAGCCGCAGGATATGGTTCTGGCGGCGTGTCGTTTTCGCGATCATCGCGTTGACGGTCATCCTGGCTTTGGAGAAGGTCGTCGCGTGGTGGTTTATAGCGCCGCCGGTGACCGTCTTCATCGCGTTGATGGCCATACATCAACGCGTTCATGCGGTGGTCGCGCGGCTGGAACGCGCGGTGAAATTTTACGAGCGGGGATTCAGGCGGCTCGAAGACGACTGGAGAGGCGCCGGAGAGAAGGGCGAGAGGTTCGCGGACAGATCGCATCCTTACTCCGAAGACCTGGACCTGTTCGGTGAAGGCTCGATGTTCGAATTGCTTTCGACGGCGCGGACGAAGGCAGGCGAGGAGCGGCTGGCGTCGTGGCTTCTGGCGCCGGCGCCGGTTTCTGAAATCCTGGCGCGCCAGCAGAGCGTCGATGAACTTCGCCCGCGACTGGATTTGCGCGAAGACGTGGCGCTGCTCGGCGATGAGGTCAGCGCGGGCGCGCATCCCGAAGAGCTTGAGGCATGGGCCGTTCGGGAGCCTGTTTTCACCGAGCGTCAGACGCGTTGGCTGCCACCGGCGGCGCTTCTGATCGGCCTCTTTGCCGCCGCCGCGGTCGTAATGTGGCTCGGATTCGGATATCGGAAGACGGCGATGGCGGCGCTGATGGTCGAGGCGTCCTTTCTTTTTCTTTACCGCGCGCAAATTGCGCGAGTGGTCGCGGAAGTAGAGCGCCCCGGTCGCGAGTTGTCACTGCTGGCCGAAATCCTGGGGCGATTGGAGCAGGAGCGATTCGCGGCGCCGATGCTGGCCAGGCTTCGCCGCGAACTCGACGCGGATGGAAAGCCGCCGTCGCAGCAGATCGCGCGGCTCGGCCGCCTGATTCAGATACTTGATTCACTGAAGAACCAGTTTTTCGCCCCGATAGCTTTTGTTCTGCTCATTCCCGCGCAACTCGCGCTGGCGATCGAACGCTGGCGGCGGCATGCCGGCGCGAAGATCCCGCGATGGCTGGACGCCGTCGCCGAGATCGAAGCGCTCTCTTCACTCGCCGGCTACGCTTATGAACATCCACGCGATCCGTTTCCGGAACTGGTCGAAAGCGAAGTCCTCTTCGAGGGCGAATCGCTGGGCCATCCGCTGATCGCGGATTCCCGATCGGTGCGAAACGATGTGCGACTCGGCGATGAGCCGCGCGCGCTGATTGTCAGCGGCTCGAATATGTCGGGCAAGAGCACATTGATGAGAACCGTCGGAACAAATGTGATTCTGGCGCTCGCGGGCGCGCCGGTGAGGGCCGCGCGCCTGCGCCTGTCCCCGCTCGCCGTCGGCGCTTCCATTCACATCCTGGATTCGCTGCAGACCGGCGCGTCGCGTTTTTACGCCGAGATCACGCGGCTGCGGCAGATCGTGGAATTGACGAAAGGCGACCTGCCGCTGCTCTTTCTGCTCGATGAAATTCTGAGCGGAACCAATTCGCATGACCGGCTGATCGGCGCCGAAGCGGTAGTCAGAGGATTGGTCGAACGTGGCGCCATCGGCATCGTCACCACGCACGATCTGGCATTGACGCGGATCGTCGATACCCTGAACGGGCGCGCCTCCAACGTTCATTTTGAGGATCACCTGGAAAACGGAAGTATGATCTTCGATTACAAGATGCAGCCCGGCGTCGTGCGCCGCAGCAACGCCCTGGAACTTATGCGCAGCGTCGGGCTTGAGGTTTGAGCGTTCGCATACTAAAGAATTTAAGCCGCGAATGAACACGAATATTTTCCGGATCTTTATGATCCGCCACTCGGCATTCGTGAATATTCGTGTTTATTCGTGGCTTAAATTCTTTTTCCTGACTCGCTATTGAAAGCTGTCGAGAGCGGCCTGTTCATCCTCGTAAATCTCGAAGACGGTCAGGAGCTTGGTGATCATGAGCAGGTCTTTGATTTTCTTCGGGAGGTTGAGCAGCTTCAGGCGGCCTCCGGCGTTCTTAGTCGTGGTGTAGCGTGAGACCAGCTCGCCTATGCCCGAGCTGTCGACATAGCTGACTCCGCCGAGGTTCAGAATAATCTTGTTACGGCCCGAATCGAGCAGTTTGCTGACGGCGTCGCGCAATTGAACGCTGCCGTCGCCGATGGTGATCTTGCCGAACATTTCCAGAATAACTACATCACCTGCATCGCGTTCTCTAATTTCCAACTGCATCGCGTTTATGATCTCCTTCGCTCACGTCGTGTGACGGCTGCTTTGGCGCGCGGCGTTTGGACATCGAGACTATCATGCCGCCTTCGGGGTGGCGTTCGTACTCGACGCTGTCCATGAAAGTTCGCATATATAATATGCCGCGGCCGGCCGGGTTGAGCAGATTATTAGGATCGAGCGGGTCGGGGAGAGTCGCAGGGTCGAATCCTTCTCCGTAATCGCGCACCGTCACGCGCAGCGCGTCGACGCCGATCGTGTAGCGGATGTCTACGCTCTTCTGTTGATCGTATTTGTTGCCGTGTTCGACCGCGTTAGCGACCGATTCACGCACAGCCATGTTGATCCAGTAAGCCGATTCCTCATCGAAGCCGATCATACTCGTGATGTTGTCAGTGAGAGTCGTGACCAGATCAATGTATTCGAGCTGACTGGCGATGGTCAATTCGACCACGTTTTCGGCTAGCATCATAAGCCGGGAATTCCTTTCGAATCAGCGCCGCTTGCCACAGCTGGCGGCCCTGACTTTTGGCTAAATTTGATCCGCCAATTCGATCTGTTAAGATGCTCGCGAGTCTTTAGACTTCGACGATTACGATCAACCGCGGCGCCTGTGTAACATAGCGTAAAAAGCGCTGTCAAGACAGCCTTCCGTGAGCCCATCACATATGGGCAATTGGATTGGTGTCATGCGCTACGTCAGGTCGAGCGCAAAAGTTCCAAAGCAAATAATAATTCAGATGTCCGAATCAACAAATCAATCCACGATCCTGTCCAAAAGCATTGTCCGGGTCGCGTCCGCCACAAGGCTGCGCGGCGACTTCCAATTGCCTGGAGACAAATCCATTTCGCACCGCAGCGCCATGTTCGCCGCCATCGGCGAAGGGGTTTCCAGATTGAGCAATTATTCATCAGCGCGCGATTGCCAGAGCACTCTCAATTGCCTGGAAGCCCTGGGAGTGAAGATCGAGCGCAAGCCTGAGTTAATTGTGATTGAAGGCGCCGGTATTGACGGATTGCGCGAAGCGGCCCGCGCCCTGGACGTGGGCAACTCCGGTTCGACGATCAGGATGCTGTCGGGCATTCTCGCCGGACAAAATTTCACGACGGAAATTACGGGCGACGAAAGCATCCAGCGGCGTCCGATGAAACGCGTCATTGATCCACTCGTCATGATGGGCGCGCGCATCGAATCTCGCGAAGGCGGTTTCGCGCCGCTCGTGATTCACGGGGGCAATCTGAAAGCGATCGAATATACGCCGCCCGTGGCGAGCGCCCAGGTCAAATCATGCGCGCTGCTGGCCGGATTATTCGCCGACGGCGTCACCACCGTGATCGAAAAGACGCCGACCCGAAATCACACGGAAGTGATGATGCGCGAATGCGGCGCGGCCATAGAGGTCACGAAGACCGAAGCCGGCGAAAGAATTTCGGTCACGGGGCGAAAACCGCTCGGCGCGCTCGGCGATTACATCGTCGCGGGCGACCAGTCGTCGGCGTCGTTCTTCATCGTCGCGGCGCTGATCGTCCCCGACGCCGAATTGCGGCTGCGCCATATAGGAATCAATCCCTCGCGCACGGCGTTAATGGATGCGCTGAAATCCATGGGCGCGCGTATAGAGATCGAAAATCCACGCGTCGCGCGTGGCGAGCCCGTGGCGGACATCCTTATCCGATCATCGAATCTGAATGGCGACCTGGAGCTTTCCGGCGAGGTCATCGCCAACCTGATCGACGAGATTCCGATCCTTGCGATCGCCGGCGCGCGGCTCGACGGGACGCTGACCATTCGCGACGCGCGCGAGCTGCGGGTCAAAGAGAGCGACCGTATACGCTCGATAGTCGATAACCTGCGCCGCATGGAAGTTGAAGTCGAAGAGTTCGACGACGGGCTGCGCCTGAGGGGCGGGCAACGTCTGCGAGGCGCCAGAGTCGATTCCTTCGACGACCACCGCATCGCGATGTCCTTCGCCGTCGCCGGGTTGATTGCCGAGGGCGAAACGGAAATCCTTAACGCTGACGCGGCTTCGGTGTCGCTGCCGGAGTTTTATAACCTGCTGGCCGCGAGCGGAGCGAAAATCGATATCGGAAGATGAGCCAATCCGGAATCTCAAACCTTCAATCCCCGGTCTTTCTACTGGGATTTATGGCCTCCGGCAAATCGACCATCGGCCCTTTGCTGGCCTCCGGGCTGGGCCTCGAATTCATCGATCTGGATCTGTTGATCGAAGCCAAAGCCGGATGCTCGATCGCCGAATTAATCGAGCGCGAAGGCGAAGAACGATTCAGGAAGATAGAGACACAGACATTGCGTGAATCCGTGTCGCGAGGCGCCGCGGTGATCGCGCCGGGAGGCGGCGCGATCACGCGAGAGGAAAACCGCGAACTGATGTCCAGCCTCGGAGTCACAGTCTGGCTGGACGCGCCGTTCGATTTGTGCTGGCGAAGAATCCGGAAAGACGGCGCGACACGCCCCCTGGCGCCGGACGAGGCGACCGCCAGAGCGCGGTACGAGGGGAGATTAGCGCTCTACCGGCAAGCCGCAATTCACATCCCGATCAATGAATCTCAGACGCCGGACGACATCTCCGAAACAATCGCCAGAATGCTGATTCGTGATCCTTCGTGAGGCTTCGTGGATGATTTTCCGACTACTCTCGCGGCTCGCGATGATAAAGATCGCGCCAGGCCGAAAGATAAGGCGAATGGCCGTTTTCAGAATCGCGCAGTTGTTTGATAACCGGATGGGTGAATTTGTTGACGATGGCGTTGATCATCACGCGCAGGGCCTGTTCCTGATCCTCGCTCAGGTCTCCCAGGCGTTTGCGGCTGCGGTCTAATTCACTGAAAGCCATTTCGCTGACCTCCCGCCGGAACGCGCCGATGACGGCGTTGAGATCGCCTTCGGCCAGGGCGCGGAAGAATTGTTCGGCTTCGGCCTCGATGATCTCCTCGGCGCGCATCGCTTCACGCTTGCGTTCGGCGCGGTTGGCTTCGGCGATGGATTCCAGGTCGTCGACGTCAAACAGGAAGGCGTTGTCGAGCTTTCCGATCACCGGATCGATGTTTCGCGGGACCGAGATGTCGACGAGCAGCATGGGGCGGTTGCGGCGGCGCTCCAGCGCCCGGCGTATCTGGTCCGGGCGAATCAGGTAAGTAGGCGCGCCCGTCGAACAGATCAGAATCTCGGCTTCAGGCAACCGCTTCTCGAAGTCCTCGAAATGCACAGCTTCGCCGTTCAACTCGCCCGCCAGCGCGACGGCGTTCTCGTAAGTGCGATTGACGATCAGCAGGCGGCTCGCGCCGTAATTCAACAGGTGTTTCGCCGCGAGTTCGGCCATTTCGCCGGCGCCGATCAGCATCACCGAGCTTCCTTTCAAGTCCTCGAAGACTTTTCTCGCCAACTCGACCGCGACGAAACTGATCGAGACCGCGCTGGACCCGATGCCGGTTTCGTTGCGCACGCGCTTGGCGACGGCGAAGGCGCGGTTCATCAACCTGGTCAACTCGTGACCCACGACGGCGCTCTCCTGAGCGCGCTGAAAAGCCTCCTTGACTTGTCCCGTAATCTGTGGCTCGCCCACGACCATCGAATCGAGTGACGACGTGACCCGGAAGACGTGTTTAATCGCCTCCTGGCCGGCGAGGTCGTAAAGATGCTGGCGCATGGGCGAAATATCGTACTGATGGAAGCGGCTCAGGAAATCGTAGAGACGCGAAACGACGTTCTCCGGCCGCGAGGCGCCATTCGGGGTCGCGGCGATCAGTTCTACGCGATTGCAGGTGGAAACGATCAGTCCCTCGCTGATCATTTCACGGTCAACCAATTCGCGAAGCGCGTCCGCCAGGCGCGCTTCGGCGAACGCCAGGCGCTCGCGCACCTCGACCGGCGCCGTTTTATGACTGGTTCCGATTAGAACTATGCCCATAGAATTAGGGAGTGGTTGGTGGCTGGTGGCTGGTGAAGCGAATTTGACCAACCACCAATCACCAGCCACTGACCACTATCCGAAGACGTGATAACCTCCCAAGCCGCGCGCGCCGAGCCAGGTCAGGAGCACGGCCACGAAGCCGGCGATTGACATCCAGGCCGCGCGGCGGCCACGCCAGCCGGCGGTCACCCGATAGTGGATTGGGAACAGGTAAACAACCCAGGTGACGAGCGCCATCACCTCTTTCGGATCGTTGTGCCAGTAACGCCCGTCGCGCTGGTTGTTCCAGAAAATGCCGGTCGCGACGCCTAATGTCAGCAGCACGAATCCGATCGTCACGCTGCGATAGCCTATTTCGTCGCAGGTATTCAATGCGGGCAATCGCTCGGAACTGGCGCCGAATCGCTTGGCCTTCAATTCATGCTCCTGAATCAAATACATCAGGCCGCAAACGAAAGTGACGGCGAAGGCCGCGTAAGAGACGATGACCAGCGTGACGTGAACGGGAAAAATGATCTCTGTCAGCGGGCTCACCGAGATTGAAGTCTCCAATATTCGCGGAACGGCCTCGGCCCGCGCCGGCATCAGCAGCGATACGAGCATGAACAGATAGATCAATGGAAGGAGAAATGTCGGCAACGCCCTCGTGTGATAACGATTACTTACAGCCAGATAGTAGCCCGTAATCGCCCACCCGATAAACGAACTGACCTCTTTCGGACTGATCACTGGAAAATGACCGGCCTCACGCCAGGCCGCCACGATCGCGGCTGTGTGGGCCACAAAACCCAGCCCGATGATGAGCTTCAGATCACGGTCGGGTCGCCTGGATTTCGTGGCGAATGTATAAATTGAATAAAACGCGCCAACCAGGTAGAGCGTCAGGGCAATCACTAAAAGTATGACCATTATCAGTATCCCGCGGTTGTTTTTCGCTCAGGAATGTTTACGGGAATGATTATAGCCCCGGATTTCAAGGTTGCGCCACCCGGCCCCGATCAATGTGGATCAGGGTTGCGTCAACCGCTCGTATTCCACTCGCAAATTGAATCTGATTGTTTTATTTGCGGGGGGAGTCAGCCTGTTGTCGAAGATGAAATAACTCTGTCCGGCGGGCAATGTCGCGTTGATCGTGTCCTCTGGCACGGGGCCTGATCTGTACCAGGTTTTAGGCTGATACGAGTAATTCCTTTGCCATTTTACCAGTCCCTGCTCGTCGGTTACCATGGCCTCGATTTCATTCCTTTCGCCGCCCTGCGCCGTGAATGTCCCGACTAATCGCGCGTTCCTCCAATCATTCTGCACCTGCAGCGGGCGCGACCACATTTGGCCGGGCTGAAGGCCGAGCGCTTTAGTGTCGATCTCATAGCTTTCGGCCTTCCAGAACGGTGTGGGCATTGGCGTAGGAACAGGAGTAGGACTGGACACGCGACCGGAATATACCGGCGCGCCGCCAACCTCCGTCGGCTGTTGAGATCGGTATTTAATTACCTGTGTGAGAACGGCGAAGGTGACCAGGACGACCGCGCAGACGCCTAGTGTGGCGGAAGCGATGACGCCTTTGCTGGAACCTTTGCTGGCGCGTCTGGCCGCTTTTGCGGGCCTGGCGATGATGGCGCCCGGCGCCGAAAAGTCCTCCCCGCATTGTAGACAAACCCGCGCGCCTTCGGTCAATTGCGCCCCGCAATTTATGCAAAAGCTGGGCGTCTCTTCGATAAGCTCGTACAACTCTTCCGGATTCCGGTTTCGTTCCTTTTTCATTATGTCCCAAATGTCTTGAGGGAAATGATTAGTGTCGTTTTCACAAGGGG
>DASUFM010000420.1:0-2976 GCA_036274535.1 Blastocatellia bacterium | reverse complement strand
ACAATCTGGCCACATTGCTGCAAGACAAAGGAAACTACAAGGAAGCTGAAATCTACTTCCAGAAGTCGCTGGCGATACGTCGCAGGAAACTTGGCGACGATCACCAGGAAGTGGGGACGAGCCTGCACAATTTAGGCGGCTTGTTGTATCTCAAGGGCGAGTACGCCGAGTCCGAGAAACTCGAGCGGCAGTCCATCGGCGTCTATCAGAAATCCCTCAAACCGGACCACTGGATGATTTATCGAAGCCGTAGAGGTATTGGCGAGTGCCTGATCAAACTCAAGCGATACCGCGAAGCCGAAGTAGAGTTGCTGACCGCTTTCGCCGGGCTGAAGGCCGCGCTCGGCGATCGGCATGCGCAGACGCGAAAGACCGCCGGCCGCCTTATCGAACTCTATGAAGCCTGGGGCAAGCCCGATCAGGCGGAAACTTACCGCGCCGCGCTTGAGGAAAAGAAAACAAAAGTTGATACCTTGATGCCATCCAAGAATCCTTAAGTATGAGGACTCAAGGCGCTCCATAGATTTATGCGTTATCTCCGCATCCCCCTTCCGCCTATCCACCCGCTCAACAAGAACAGGCACGCCGTAAGCGGAATCAGCGACATCGGAAAATAGAGTGATCTCCAATTGGCGATAGCGCCGATTGACACGGCGACCAGTGTCACGGCGGCGCCGATGCGTTCCCATTTCCAGGCGACGCCAAGTCCGGCGAGCGAAACCAACATCGCCGTCAGGCTGATGTAATCGCTCGGCGTTAGTGAATGGGATGATCGCCCTTCATCATCCACTAGATGCGCGACAATAAAAAAGCCCCAGAACAGCAGGATCAGGGCGCTGAGAATGCGAGCGCTCCATCGAAGCGATGTGGCCATAAACGGCGACGCTGAATGCTCAATGTCACTCATGACGGTTCTCCTTCTGATATGTAGCAGGTTCGTGTTTTCACGGAGCGTCTTTAATATCAGGCTGAATGAGATTCAATGTCGCAGGTTGTGACGCTTTGTAGGCCGTCACAACCTGCGTCGCCCGGATCGTTTGCCCGGTTTCTCTTCCGCCCTCGCAAATCAAAAAAAATATTCCCGGGACTGGCAATTTCAATTTTCTTTTTCGCCTGTGTAATTGAGCGGCGCTGATTGGCGGCCTCTACTTGAGGACTCAACGCCGACTAATAAAGCAAGGGCGACGCAGAGGCGCCGCGGAGATAGCGAAGGAAACGCGAAGTTTAAACCAGATCCTCAGCTCTCGCTTCGCATTGTGTCAGCGCTTGGCGGCGCCTCGGCGCCGCCCTTGCTTTCATACAGCAAAGGAGATTGCCATGCTCACGCGAGTTACAGCTTTCGTTTATGGATTGATTTGTTATCTGATCTTTTTCGCGACGTTTCTCTACGCGATCGGGTTCGTCGGCGACATGGTCGTTCCCAAAACTATAGATTCAGGCGCGGAAGGTCCGCTGGCCTCGGCGTTGCTGGTCAACGCCTGCCTGCTGGGTGTTTTCGCCGTACAGCACAGCCTGATGGCGCGGCAATGGTTCAAACGCGCCTGGACTCGCATCGTGCCAGAACCTGTCGAACGCAGCACGTACACGCTCCTTTCCAGCCTCTCGCTGCTGTTGTTGTTCTGGCAATGGCGGCCCATGGGCGGCGAGGTTTGGAACGTCGAAAACAAGATGGGAGTCTGGGCGATCGATGCCCTCTACTTCTTCGGCTGGGCGTTGCTGTTGCTCTCGACATTCCTGATCGATCATTTCGATCTGTTTGGGCTGCGGCAGGTCTGGCGCCATCTGCTAGGGCGGGAGCAGTCTGCGCTTAGTTTCAGAACGCCCGGGCTTTACCGCGGTATTCGCCATCCGATTTATCTCAGCTGGCTGATCATCTTCTGGGCGACCCCGCGGATGACCGCCGCCCATCTGGTCTTCGCGCTGGCGACGACGGCTTATATCTTCCTGGCCATTCAATTCGAAGAGCAGGACCTGATCCGGTTTTACGGAGACGCTTACAGGCGGTATCGCGAACAGGTCCCGATGATATTCCCACTGCGATTCCCGCGGCGGCAATCGCGGGACATCCCGGCGGAAAAACAATTCGTTCAACCACCCAAAATCACGAATCCGAATATAAGGAGTTAGCTTATGCGCATCATGAAAATAAAGCGCGTCATTGCGCTTGCAGTTCTGCTGGCCGCCGCCGGGCTGACCGCCCCCGGTTATGTGAAGGGATACGGCGCCGGCCAACCTTCGAATGAGGAAGTCGCTTTCGCCCAGCGTACGAGCGATCTCTTGCTCAATGAATTGTTCGCCGCGCTGGTTCAGGAATTCAACGAGACCACGCCGGAGAATGTGGAGGAGGGGAAGCAAGCCATCTCTTTGGTCTTCCATGACTCGAACAGGGATATTCGGTTGGTCGGCTTCTATCCTCCGTTGCTGGGCGGGTTCAACAATCTTCCGAGCGACCTTTTCGAGCAAAGGTCGCTGGTCAAGGCGCTCAAGGGCGATCCGAACACCTCGGTCGAGCGCGTGGGTAATCGGTGGTACTATCGACGCTCGATCCCGCTCAGCAATACTATCCATCAGGCTTGCGTCCTCTGCCATACGAACTTCACCCCGGAGTTCTTCCAGCAGACGAATAACCCTAAACAGATGGTGGGAGCTCTCATGCTGCGGACGCCGATCAAAAATGAAGATTGAGAAGAACCCGGCGCCTGTTCACGAGGCTACGCCGCCCTCCGAGGAGGGGAAAACGCTGTTGGAAAGGGCGAGCGCTCCGACTGTGCGTGATTTGCGCGAATGGGCAAAAGACCTGCTCAGGACTATAGAGGCGGAGATGGAATTGACTTCGCCGGATGACGGGCTTCAACGTCAGGGAGACTGAAAACAGGTCCGCACGGTAGTGATCGCCGCAGGAGAAGGAGAACATCTTAAACTCACAAACGGCCTGACCTCGAGGGCCGCAGTGGGGCGCAGAGAAAGATCACAATT
>DASUFM010000419.1:0-5623 GCA_036274535.1 Blastocatellia bacterium | reverse complement strand
TTATGACCCGCAATCAACAGATCGGCGCATGGCTGGCGCTTACGTTGCTGCTTGCCCTGGCGCTCTATCGCTGGTTCAATCTCCCGTGATGAACCAATCGACGTCGAAAACTCCATTAATCGCGGTCGTCGGTCCCACGGCGTCGGGCAAGAGCGACCTGGGCATCGCCCTGGCCGAGCGCTTTGACGGAGAGATCATCAACTGCGATTCCGTTCAGGTCTACCGAGGCGTCAACGTCGCCACGGCCAAAGTCCCTGTGGAGGAACGCCGCGGAATTTCGCATCATCTGATCGACATTGTCGAGCCCACGGTCAATTTCACGGCCGTGGCCTGGGCCGAAGAGGCGAAAAGAGTGATCGCCGAAATCGAAGCGAGAGGGAAGCGCGCGATCCTTGTCGGCGGCACGGGATTTTATTTGCGCGCTTTGACAACCAGATTTTTCGATTCGCCAGAAATTGACGAAAGCGTTCGCCCGCGATTGCAGCGCATTATGGAGAGACGAGGCGCGGAATATCTGCACAAGATGCTTTCCCGCGTCGACCCGAAACTGGCCGTAAGGTTCGCGCCCAAGGACTGGTCGCGCGTGACGCGCGCTCTCGAAGTTTATTTTTCCTCTGGCAAGCCGCTCTCCGAATGGCAGGAGCGTTCGCCGGAAGAGCCGACCGAATTCGCCGGGCGGCTGCATTACTTCGTGCTCGAACCGCCGCGAGAGGAACTTTACGAGCGCATCAACCGCCGCGTGGATTTGATGGTCGAACGCGGATTGCTCGAAGAGATTCAAAACCTGATCGCGTCCGGCGTCCCGCCAACTGCGAAAGCCTTCAACGCGCACGGCTACAAGCGCTTCGTCGAATACCTGATGGGGAAGCGCACGCTCGAAAGCGCGATCGAGCAGATGAAACTAGACACGCGCCATTACGCCAAGCGCCAGTGGACCTGGTGGCGGGCGCAATCCAACACTCATTGGCTGAAAGGCTTCGGATTTGACGAAAGAGTGATTGTTGAAGCGATTCGCATTATCGAGCGATTGACGCTGAACAAACTTCGAGAAGAGTAGGAATATTGCTGGGAGTTCAGCAACCTGTCCTTTTTGTGGCGCTGGCGCTTGCGCCAGCGCCACAAAAAGGGACAAAGTCGAGATAAGTAGTTGTGAACAGTTAACGGGCGGCATTTTTGCCGCCTGTTGGAGTGTGTGGAGATAAATGAGCTATCAATTCTTTCGCTGAAAATCGCCCATAAACTCGACCAGTTTCTCGACTCCCGCTTTCGGAAACGCATTGTAGATCGATGCGCGAAGTCCGCCCACCGAGCGATGACCTTTCAAACCATCCAGGCCGGCCGCAGTCGCTTCTTTGATGAACTTGTTTTCAAGTTCCTCGCTCGGCAAACGGAATGTGACGTTCATCAGGCTGCGGCAGTCTTTTTCGGCGTGGCCGCGGTAATAACCGTCGGATGAATCGATTCCGTCGTAGAGAACCTTCGCCTTCTCCCTGTTGAGCGCGTACATTTTCTCGAGCCCGCCGACGTCGTTGAGCGCCCATTTGAAGACGAGGCCGCAGATGTATATCGCGAAGCAGGGAGGCGTATTGTACATCGAGCCGTTTTTGGCCAGGTTCCGGTAATCGAGCATGGCTGGCAGCCCTTCAGGCGCGCGCTCCAGCAGGTCGTCGCGGACAATAACGATAGTCGCGCCCGCCGGGCCGGCGTTTTTCTGCGCGCCGGCGTAAATCAGGCCGTATTTCGACACGTCGATCGGGCGGCTGATGAAATCAGAGGACATGTCGCAGACAAGAGGAACGTCGCCGGTCGCGGGCTCTTCATCGAATTCCACGCCGAAGATCGTCTCGTTCGAGGTGAAATGTACGTAAGCGGCGCCGGCGTCAAGTTTGATCTCTTCAGGTCCGGGCAGACGATTGAAGTTAGTATTGGAGGTCGTCGCGGCTTCGCGAACGGCGCCGAACTTCTTCGCCTCTTTGAACGCGCCCTGTCCCCAACTGCCGGTGAGTATGTAATCGGCGCTCTTGCCTTTGGGCAGCAGGTTCATCGGAACCATCGCGAATTGCATGCTCGCGCCGCCCTGCAGGAAGAGGACTTTATAATTCTCGGGAATGGCGAGCAACGAGCGCAGGTCGGCTTCGGCCTGTTGAATGATCGATTCGAAGGCTTTGGAGCGGTGGCTCATCTCCATCACGGACATCCCCGCGCCTTTGTAATTGAGCATTTCGCTTTGCGCCTGTTGGAGAACGCTGACTGGCAGCGTCGCCGGGCCTGCGCTGAAATTGAAAACACGATCGGTCATTTATGAAAACCCCTTTTACAAATTATTTTTGAAGTATGATTCAATGGCGAATCAAGCGTGGATCGTTTCTTCGACTTCCATCCACGATGGCAGATGCGAACCATAAAGAACATCAGGATCCATATCCGCGCCATTTGGCCACACGATCGTTCCCAGTTCTTCATCCACCTTTACAGCGCAGAAGAGTTCCGGGTCACGACGCAACGGCTCAAATATTGGCCCGCGAAGTAATGGCTCAAGATCAACGTCTTTCTGTTTGCCGTCGCTGAAGACCAGACGAACCAGAAATTTCTCCAGCGGTTTTACAGAGCAAATGAAGACCATTTTATCCCTCCATTCAATCAGTCAAGCGGGTCAATTTGATTGAATGGCAAGCCTGTGCGAGCCAGTTCTCAATTTTCCCGCAATTCGTCTCGATGAAGCGCGGCCCATTCCAACACAAGAGCCAACGCCCGGCGAGGCAACTCGCCCTCGATTATTTCAAGTGTTTCGATGCTGACTTGCGCGCTTGATCTGCCGTATTTGGCGTGAAAATGCGTAGGCAAGTGGTCGTTGTAGTACATTGTAATAATAATGCCAAAGAATCGGCTGATGGCAGGCATTTTTCCCTCCATTCCGATTACAAAGCGATTAAATTGATTTCAATAATGTCATTATTTCCGGCGCGGATGCGTCCCACCATCGCCGGTTCGAGCGCGCCGTCCAATCCGATGCGCGCGACCGCCGCTTCCGCGCCGGCGAAGACGATGTTTTCCATCTGTTGCACATTGATGTTGGCGGCTTTGATCTCGTTCAACACATAGGCTAACACACCAGGGCGGTCATGATGCCGGACGACCAGCAAATGGGTCGCGGGAGTATGATCGGCCAGATTGACCACGTTCGGAACTTTGCCGGTCTCTTTGAAAGCGCTGATAATTCGGACGGTCTCGGCGGCGATGGCTTCCTGCGCCTGATCGGTGGAAGCGCCTATGTGATGCGTGCCGTAAACGTTCGGCAACGTCACTATCTCGTCGTTGAAATCGCCGGTCGCGCCTTCCGGTTCGCCGGCGAAGACGTCCAGTCCAGCGCGGACGCCTTTGGTTTTGACGGCCTGTTTCAACGCGGCCTGATCGACGACCTCGGCGCGCGAGGTATTGATCAAATACGAACCGGGCTTCATCGCCTCGAAGACGTCGGCGTTGATGACGCCGCGCGTGTCGGGCGCGAGCGCGATGTGAAGACTCAGGATGTCGCAGTCGTGCGCCACCTCCATGATCGTCTGGCGATAAGCGATGCCGAGTTCCGCCGCCGATTCCGGCGTCAGACTGCGGCTCCATCCGGTGACGTCCATTCCGAAGGCCTTCGCGCGGGCGATCATCTCGCGGCCGATTTGTCCGAGGCCTATCAAACCCAGCGTGCGCCCGTACAGCCCGCGCGCCTTGCCGTATTCTTTCTTGTCCCATTTGCCGGCGCGCAGATCCGCCACGTTGTCAGGCAAACGGCGATCGAGCGCGAGGATCAGCGCGAAGGCCAGCTCGGCCACGGCGATCGAATTTTTGCCGGGGCAGTTCGAAACGTAGATGCCTCGAGTGGAAGCCGCCTTCACGTCAATCGTGTTGTAGCCCGCGCCCGCGCGCACGACAAGGCTCAATCGCCCCGCCGCGAGCGCCGCTTCCGTGACTTTTGTCGATCGCACGACTAAAACGTCGGCTTGAGTGTCGCGAACGGCCTCGACCAGCGAGTCGTCTTTTAAATCCGAGCTGTAGACGACTTCACAGCCGATTTCTTTCAGCCCGTCGATGCCGCTCTCTTCGAATTTATCCGCTATGAGTACTTTCATGGTGGTTGGTGGTTGGTGGTTGGTGGTTGGTGGTTGGTGGTTATAGAAAAGTAAAATTTTGCGCGCCAACCAACCACCAACCACCAACCGCTAACCACTAAATCAAATGACTCAACAGTCCATCTCTTAACTTCGGCTCGAACCAGGTCGATTTCGGAGGCATGATCTCGCCAGCGTCTGAAATCTCCATCAACTCGTCGACCGTGGTCGGGTGGAGCGAGAATGCCACTGCGAACTTGCCGGAATCGACCAGTCGTTCGAGTTCCTGCGTGCCGCGGACGCCGCCTATGAAATCGATGCGCTTGTCGGTGCGGACGTCCTGAATGCCCAGGATCGGCGCCAGCAATTCATTCTGCAGGGCGCTCACATCCAGCCGGTCGGCCATCTTGATGCGTCTTGTGACTTCGCCCTTGAGTTTCAGCCCGTACCAGCGGCCGTTCAGGTACATCGAAAAATTATTGCGTTTGGCCGGACGCGGGTCGGCGTCAGGAGTGACCTCGAACGCCGATTCGAGCTCTTTCAGAAACTCTTCCGTCGAGTAGTGGTTGAGGTCTTTAACGACGCGGTTGTAAGGCAGAATATGGAGTTCGTCCGAAGGAAAAATCACGCACTGAAAGAAGTTGTATTCCTCGGCGCCGGTATGCGCGATATTTTTAGCGCGCAGCGTCTCGCGGGCGCGGCTCGCGCTTTTGGCGCGGTGGTGGCCGTCGGCGATATAGAGCAGCGGAATCTGGCCGAAAGCCTCGATCAGGTCCTGGTTCATTTCCGCGGGGGCGCGCCAGATGGTGTGCGCTATATCGTCCGGGGCGACAAAATCGAAGAGCGGTTCCGTGGAGATGACGCTTCGCGCCAGTTCTTTAACCTTCGCGTTCGGGCGATGAGTCAGAAAGACCGGGCCGGTTTGGGCGCCGATCGCCAGCATATGACGTGTGCGATCGTCCTCCTTGTCTTTGCGGGTTCGTTCGTGCTTGCGGATGACGTCGTTGTCGTATTCAGCGACCGAACAGCAGGCGACCAGGCCGGTCTGCGCGCGTCCCGCCATGACCAGGCGATAGAGATAGAAACTCGGTTCGTCTTCGATGATCAGCGGCGCCTGTTCGATCAGCCGGTCGAAATTCGCCGCGGCTTTGTCATAGACCTCGTCGGCGTAAATGTTCACGCCTTCGGGCATCTCGATCTCCGGCCGCGAGACGCGCAGGAAGCTCAGGGGATTGTCGCCAGCGAACGCGCGGGCTTCTTCTGTGTTGACTACGTCATAGGGAACCGCGGCGACCTCCGCCGCCCGTTCAGGCCTTGGGCGAAGAGCGCGAAAAGCCTTAATAATGGCCACGATGTTCCTCCTTCATAATGGTGAAGATGTGTTGAGAGGAGTAAACCGGCATTCTACTGAAGTGAGGCGGAAAGAGAAACCCAAACCTGGCTGTGTGGCGTGAGTTGTTTACTCGCGCGTCCATGAGGCAAAGATGCGCGAGTAAACAACTCACGCCACATGGTGACCGCCG
>DASUFM010000418.1:0-2940 GCA_036274535.1 Blastocatellia bacterium | reverse complement strand
GAACCGCCTGTCTCAATCAATCCGGCGCCGTCGTTTGGAAGACGCGGCTCGATTATGACAATGGACAGCACGGCCCGGGCGGCTCGCCGGTCATCTACGACGACCTGTTGATCGTGAGCTGCGACGGCCAGGACACACAATATGTAGTCGCGCTGGACAAGCTGACCGGCAAAGTTCGATGGAAGAAGTTTCGCGAGGGCTATCAGGCTTACACGACGCCGCTCGTCGTGCGATTGCCCGCGGGCGATCAGGTCGTCAGTCCGGGCGCATTCCGCGCCGTATCGTATGAGCCTCGCACGGGCAAGGAACTATGGCATGTGCGTTATGGCGACGGGTTTTCGAATGTGCCACGGCCGGTCTATGGCGACGGTCTGGTCTACATCTGCACCGGATTCCAGCAACCTTCGCTGCTTGCGGTTCGTTTGGATGGACGTGGGGAGATTACGAAGTCGCACATTAAATGGACTCTCAAGCGTGGCGTACCATTGACGCCATCTCCGCTGCTGGTCGGAGATGAATTGTATATGGTCAGCGATAACGGCGTGGCAAGCTGTATCGACGCAAAGACAGGCGCCCCACATTGGCAGGTCCGCCTGGGCGGCAATCATTCGGCCTCTCCGATTTACGCCGACGGACGCATCTACTTTCTCAGCGAAGAAGGAGAGTCGGTGGTGATCGCGCCCGGCAAGGAATTCAAGGAACTGGCGAGAAATCAGCTTGACGGGCCGACGCTGGCGTCAATGGCCGTCTCGGGCGGTTCGATCTTCGTGCGCAGCCAGACGCATCTGTACCGCCTGAGCAATTAGCGGCGAGGAAAGCGAAACTGATGGTGAATCTACATTGAAAGTTCTTGAAACAGATCGACTGAATCTTCGCCGGCTATCGCCTGGCGACGCGGAATTTATCCTTGAGCTTCTGAACGACCCGTCGTTCCTGCGGTTCATCGGGGATAAAGGCGTCAGAACCCTCGATGACGCGCGCAACTATATTTTGAACGGGCCGATGGATATGTATAACAGCCTGGGCTTCGGTTTGTACCTGACCGAGTTGAAAGAGAGCGGAGTTCCGATAGGAGTTTGCGGACTGATCAAAAGAGACAGCCTGGAGGACGTGGATATCGGATTCGCCTTTCTTCCGAAATTTTGGGCGAAGGGATACGCCTACGAATCAGCCGCCGCCGTGATGGAATATGGGAAAACAGTCCTGGGACTCAAGCGGATTGTGGCGATCACTTCTCCGGACAATCACGCGTCAGGCAGGCTTCTTGAAAAGCTGGGGATGCGATTTGAAGGAATGATTCGTTTGTCGAAAGACGCTCCGAAAGTTCGATTGTTCTCGTCTGATGTCTAATCTGGCGGCCGTGCGCATTGCCAATTGAATTGCAGGGATAAGGATTGAGTAAAAACTTCCTCTGCGAAACAATGGGCAATGCGCAATTGGCGATTGTCAATGTTTTGTTCTTAATTATGAATGTCGCCTTTTCGCGTGGCGGCGATGATAAACGCCACGCCGGAAAAGGCCAGGGCTTCGAATACGGCGGTCGTCTCGTTGGAATCGCTCAGGTCGGCCAGAGCCCGGGGTATGTGCACCAGAAAAACCCATAGAAATATCATCAATCCTGAAAGAGCGCCCGCCAGTCTTGATGTTACCGGAGTGATGATCCCCACGCCGCCCGCAATCAACGCCAAGCCTGTGAAATAAGTCCAGAAGACGCTTCCCGGAATCCACGAGGGCACAAGGGTCTTCACAAATTCGGCATAGATAAAATGCTCGATCCCGCAAAGGATCAGGAAAGCCGCAAGAAAAAAACGCCCCACAGGAATGAATTTCGCCAACGCCCTTACGAGGCCGGCGAGAGCTTTGGATGGGCTGTCGAATTTTACGGGGAGCGAGCCAGCCACCAGAAAGCTCCCGCCGGAGAAGGCCAGCGCCTTACCTGCTCTGGTCCACAGACCGCCTTCAGGCGGAGTGGTGATCAGCGCTGGCAGGTACAGCAATGCAAACGAACCGAAGACGACCGCGCCCAGCAGCAAGGCCGCCGGTCGCGCCGCTTTTTCGATCATAATCGCGACGCCGGATGCGAGCAGAAATGCGCCGAAGACGCATGCCAGGAATGTGTGGGCGGGAATCCACTCCGGCAATTTGGGAAAAACCCGCGTCACAAAATCCAGATAGATGAAATGCTGCGCGCCGAACGCCACTATCGCGACGGCGAGGAAGAAGCGCCCGCCCCCGGCGAGTTTGTCCATGCCATTCTCCTTCTTCACTTGCGGAAAGAGCCGAACACGAAATCCTTATCTTTCCGGTTGGTGTGGCAGTCATAACACTTTGTCTTCGCATTCGGCCACACTGTGCGATCCGTGCGGCTGTCCTTGAGGAAAACCTCGAATCCCCAGCCGCCCGTATCCGCAAATCGCCTGCTGTCCTTATGCATAACTGTGACGTAGCGACGATCTCCTTCAGTCGTGATCCCGTCTTTCGTTTGGACCTTCAACAGGTCGTAGACGATGATGGAACCGTCCGGAAAACGCCCCCCATCATATCCTTCCATCGCCTTGTCGTTCGCGTAAATGTGATGGATTCCGCCGGTCGCCTGGTAATCGGGACTTTCAGGGCCGGTCACCCCGCTCCTGACGTGGGTCCAGCGCCGGTAGCCTTCAGGATAAGGAACCTTTTCAGGCGATTCGGGTTTACTGGGAACTCCCAGACAAAGAGGAGCAATGAGCGCGAGTAACGACAATTTGAGTATGGACATCTTTGTTACCTCCCTCCTGGACAATGGACATATGGTTGCCTGTTTTCGTTCGCGATAGAGATCGCAGGCGCGACTCCAGCAGGGTGACAGGCGCCGGCGCAGCCTGTCTTGAAGAAACCCTCAAAATCGGCCGAATTGGTTCCGAATGGCTTGCAAGCGAATTCTGAAGACTGTCGATACGCTTG
>DASUFM010000417.1:0-14535 GCA_036274535.1 Blastocatellia bacterium | reverse complement strand
TTACGAATTGCTGACCGAACTGACGCCGGGCGAAATCGCGCGATTGAAATCGGAGGTCGAATCCGGCGCGCGCCATCCGCGTGACGTCAAATCAGAGCTGGCGAAAAAGCTTGTCGCCGATTTCCACTCGCGCGCCGAAGCCGACCGCGCCGAAGCCGAATTCATCCGCCGCTTTCGCGAGCGCCAGACCCCGACCGATGTCGAAACGCGCGCTATCAAACCCGCCGCGCGGTATATCAAACTGGTCGACCTGTTGGTCCAGGCCGACCTCGCCCCGTCCAAAGCCGAGGCGCGCCGCCTGATCGCGCAGGGCGGCGTGAAATTGAACGGCGAACGAATCAACGATCCGACTTTTGAAATCGACACGGCCGCCGCCAAAGAAATTCAGTTACAGGTCGGCAAGCTGAAATTCATGAAAATCATCTTTGAATAATCCGAATAATAGCCTACTTTTGTGGCGGTATTTCTGATAGCTGACGTTGTTTTCTTTGCGGAATGCGTTTGATCGCCGCGCCCATCTTCTGCCGGGCCAGGTCCAGTTCGTAAGCAGTCTGCAGGTTCATCCAAAAATCAGGGGATGTGCCGAAGTACCTGGCAAGCCGTAACGCCGTGTCTGCCGTCAGATCACGCTTGCCGGCGATGATCTGATAAAGGCGATTGGGTGGCACTTCAAGCGCAGCGGCCAGTTCGCGGGCCGACATTGCGAGTTCTTCCAACTCATCACTCAGAATGAGGCCGGGATGTATAGGTGTTCGCGCCATATCTCAACTCCTTTGTTAATGGTAATCCACTATCTCCACATTCAACGGGCCAGGCGCGTCTTCGGACCATTCAAAGCAGATACGCCATTGCTGGTTAATGCGTATTGAGTATTGGCCTTTCCGGCCGCCCTTCAGAGCTTCCAGCCGGTTGGAGTTCAATGCGGCCAGATCGCTCAAGCTAGTTGCGGCGTCAAGAATACGCAGCCGCTTCTCGGCCTGTAAACGGAACGGCTCCCATTTCGCAACTTTCTTGCCTTCCGCAAATCGTTTCGTATCTTGATCCCTGAACCCCCTTATCATTGTACACCTGTATCATGTGTGACGTCACACGTCAAACAATTTATCATTGCATATTTATACCTGCTTTCTTGGCCTGCGTCTTGCTTCGCTAAAAGCGTCCAAAAGCATCTAGGCGAGGTTTTATGAGTAGAGACAAAGCTTCATTGTTGGGTTTGGCGTTGGCTGGCGCGGGAATGTATATGGCGGCGCGCGCGATCAGGCAATATGCGCGGTGGTACGACCTGCGCGGCAAAACCGCGCTGATCACCGGAGGATCGCGGGGATTGGGACTGGCGCTGGGCCGCGAGTTTGTCGCGCGCGGGGCCTGTGTGGCGATTTGCGCGCGCGACGTCGATGAACTGGAGCGGGCCAGCTCAGACCTCGTTCGTCCCGGCAGGCCGGTGTTGGCGCTGCCATGTGACGTTACCAATGTCGAAGAAGTCGGGCGAATGGCGCAGGCTGTACGCGAGCATTTCGGATCGATAGATGTGCTGGTCAACAACGCCGGCGTGATCGAGGTCGGGCCGGTCGAGACAATGACGCTGGCTGATTACGAAGAGGCGCTGGACGTCAATTTGCGCGGCGCGTTGCACACGATGCTGGCCGTCATCCCCGAAATGCGCCGGCGAGGCGAAGGACGCATCGTCAACGTCACATCCATCGGCGGCAAAATCGCCATGCCCCATCTGGCGCCTTACACCATGAGCAAATTCGCCCTTGTCGGCTTGTCCAAAGCCATGCGCGCCGAACTGGCCAAAGACGGCGTCATCGTCACCACGATCTGTCCCGGTCTGATGCGCACCGGCAGCCCTCGCAACGCCACATTCAAAGGGCGACACCGCGCCGAATACGCCTGGTTCAGCGTCAGCGATTCATTGCCGTTGCTCACGGTCAGCGCCGAAAAAGCCGCTCGCCGTATCGTTTCCGCATGCCAGCGCGGCGAAGCGGAAGCGATCTTTCCCATCCAGGCGAAACTGGCCGCGATCGTCGAGTCCGTAGCGCCGGAACTCGTCGCCGATCTGCTGGGCCTGTTCAACCGCCTGCTGCCCGCGCCCGGAGGCGTCGGCTCCGAGCGCATGAAGGGGAGCGAAAGTTACTCATCCATATCGCCTTCGTGGCTGACCATGCTCGGCGACAGCGCCGCGCGCCGCTATAATGAAGTGGTAAATGGCCGAGACCACACATTCACAGGCCATGGCCAGGATTAAGCGCTTGACCAGCCCGGAACTGGTTCATATAATCACGCCCGCTTGTAAATCAGTCCACTCGATCTGAATATATGGGGACGTGGCGGAATTGGTAGACGCGCAGGTCTCAAAAACCTGTTCTCGCAAGAGAGTGTGGGTTCGATTCCCACCCTCCCCATTCCACTCATCACTATCCAGCGCGCTTGCGTGATCATGCTTTCCTGAATGCCGCCATTATAGGCAGGTGATCTGACGGTTCGTCAGCGGACGGCAGCGGCGTAAGATCGTCAATTTCCATCAATCTTGCAGGTTCGGCTGATAAGCCGGGAGTATGGAAAATGTAGTCTATCCGTTTCGCCCTGCCATTCGGGTTACAGGTGGCTTGCTCGCGGCCCGCATAGGCGTCGACAAAGCCGGCGTCGAGAAGTTCCCTGACCACCGGATCGCCTGATTGCGCATTCAAATCGCCACATATGATCCATTCCGTTTGGGCCGTCTGGGCGTGTGCCGTCTGATCGGGTTTGAAGCGCTCATCAATCAGCTCCCGAATCTCCCTGTATCCGATATGCTGCTCCGGCGCCTTATTGTCCTGCCCCCATTTCAGGTGTGTGGTTGCGACCTTGACAACGCCCCACTCGCATTCAAAGTTGACAATCAAGGCAAGATGACCGGAGTCCGGGACGTCCAGCCGCCCGTCGCAGTAATAGAGCGTATCGGCGCCGGCGAAGCGCAGCCTCGCCTGTCTGAAAAACATGGCGCATCCGTCCGGTTTGCCGGCGCCCTTCTTCGCGTAAACGCCGCTGTAGCCGTTTGCGGCCAGATTACCTTCGAGCAGGGCATAGGCGTCGGCCTCGACCTCCTGTAAACAGATAATATCCGCGTCGAGGCGCGCGGCTCTTTCGGCCAGGGAGAATTTCCTCCTGTCCCAGCGTAAAACCTCCGGGTCCACATTCGGATACCACTTGGGCATGACATACGAATCGGCCAGGATGTTGTAGGAAGCTATAGATAGTGATAAGGCCATTCGCCTCTAGATTTAGAGCAGCAAGGGTTCAATGTCAATTAAATGAATTTTTTTGGGAATTTTTTGACCGGAATTTAAATTCACGCGAAATTTTCTTCTCATCCATCACATATGTTATAGCGCAACGCGCGGCTCGTCTGACTCCGCTAGGGCGTAGCTCTGGCACGCGCCGGGCCATCTGTAAAGGCGCCGGCATGTCGAAATTTTCCGCCGGTGTTTGTCTCACGCGGCTTCAAGCCAGTGAGGGCAGATCACGTGAACTTCACATCTGTCACACTTCCAGCGGTTGATCTGTTGATTGAAGATGCGGCGGGAAAAAAGTTTGTAGCGCTCTTCGGCGCGGCGGGCTTCTTCTTCCACGAATCCTTTTTTCGCGCTCCAGAGAAAAGGGTAAAGAACTCCGTCCTCGCCGGAAAAAACGAAGGGCCGAAGATTCGGCTCACGCTGTCGCAGTAGCGCGAACGGAATCCGGTATGGGTTGTCCAGCTTGCTCCACTGCAGGCTTCCGTCCTTTGCCTTGCCGGCGTATGACTCGGGGCGGAACTGCACGGCTATGACCGAACCGTCCGCCGCCCTGTGAAAGGCGACCAGGTCCAGTCGCAGGCGCAAACCGGCTGTGTCCTCGCCCATCGTGGATTCCAGATATTTGTCCGCCGGAGGCAGAACCTCTGACGCCGCCGCGAATCGCTCGACGTATTTCTGTCCAAGCGCGAAATAGATCCGATGGTGCCTATGCCCCTCCGGGACTTTCGCGCTCCATTCCTCCCGGAAAATTTCCGCCGCTTTCGATCGGCCGATCGACTCATAGACCACTCTTTCCATTGCGCGCCGCGTGGCCTGGAAGAAGGCCGGGTATAGCGGCTTTTCATCGAGCGGAAATCGCGCGCCGAGGAATTCATTAAGGTAGGTCTGAACGGCGCAGCGCCCCTTGTCCAGAGAACTGGCGGCCAATGGGGCTTTCGGCGAGCCTCCCCAAATGTCAGTGACCTCCGCCTGCTCTCTTTCCACAGCCGTTTCGGGAAGACGAACAGTATTTACTGAGTGCTCGCCATGCCAGCGATTCAAGAGGGGAGTGATTTCCCTGTCGCGCGAGCGAGCGCCTCCGCCAGCCGTACTGGCGTAAGATACGATGAGCGCCCGCTGCGCCCTCGTGGCGCCGACGAAGAACAGGGAGTCGGATTGGCGTACGTCTTCCTGGGCCGACGGCTGCAGGTTCGGAGGCAGCCACTTATGCTCGCGCGACGCGGCGGAAAGGGTTTGCCCGACCACGGCGACGTATGGAAACTCCAGGCCTTTCGCCGCATGACAGGTCATAACTCGCACCGCGTCCGCAGTCGCGGGAGGAGGAATCAGGCTCGGAGCGCCCGCGTTCAAAGATTCGCGGAAATACTCGCCGAAACTCAGGCGCGATTGGCTGCGCTTTACGCCGCGCCGCCCGATTCGCCAGCCGGCGGCTTGTGAGAGCGCCGTGGCGATCTCTCCGAGCAGCAGCGAGCGTTCGGCCCCGGACGGCAGAGCCAGAATCCACCGCAGGTAATCGCTTGCGTCAAAGAGGAAGACGCACATTTGCGTGAAGGCGTCGCCGCTGTGTTTATGCAGGAGAAGACCTCGCCACACGCGCCGGATCTCCGCCGCCAGTTCGTCGCCGGCGCCGGCGCCTGGCGCCGCAAAATTTCCCTCGTCATCGGCGGTGTCGCTGATCCACCTGACGACCGAATTGATGACCGATTTTTCAAAGCGCCCTCGGCCGAGGGCGATCGCTATTCGCGGCAATGAGGTCTTCGGGCGGTCGGCGAAAGTCGCCACGCAGGCCAGATCGCCCGCGGCCCCTTCCGGAGTCGCCAGGCCGGCGGCGACCGCCCTGATCCCCAAACGGCCCAGAGCCAGCGCGATGTTCCGCACGTCCATGTTGCGCCGCGCCAGCGCGGCGATCTCTCCTGGAGCGACGCCCTGTTTGATCCATTCTTCGATCTGCGCGGCGACGCCTTCCTGCTCAGCCCGATCGGAATTGGCGACTGAGACTCTGACCGGAGGCGTTTCAAAAGGCGGGCCGGACTGCGGATTGACTCGCGCCGCGGTCCAAAGATCGTTTTGGCGTTCATTGTCTCCGGCGCCTTCTCTTTCCATCAGCGAGGCAAGTTGATTTGCGACAATGACGATCTCGCGGCAGGAGCGATAATTGACGTTGAGTTCGAATGTCTCGCCGCCCGGAAAGTCCTTCTCGAAGTCTTCGACGTTCTCGGCCGACGCGCCAAGAAAACGGTAAATCGCCTGCCTTGCGTCTCCGACGACCCACGGCGGATTCTGCGGTCCGCAAAGATGTCGAAGCAGTGTCGCGACCGAGCGGCTGACGTCCTGATATTCATCGACCAGCACGAACCTGTATTTCTTGCGGTAGCGGTCCGCCAGCTCTTTTTCGCTTTCCAGAATCCCGATCGGAAGCGCGATCAGGTCGGCGAAATCTACGCGCTGGCGCAAGGCTTTCTCCTCTTCGTAAAGGCGAAAGATTCGCAGAAACTGCCGCGCGGCCTGCTTGTCCACGGCCCCCTCGTCAAGCTCCCACTGATCGAGCGCCGCCGCCAATGAGTCCGGCGTGAGGAGGCGGTTCTTGAGGTAGTTGATATGTTCGACGATCAGCGCGGCCGTTTCAGCCGGCCTCTTCAATTTCAGGAGCTTTTCGCAATTGGCCTTTCCGAGAATACTGTCCACAAGTTCTCCCTGGCCCGCCTCATCCATGATGATCGCGTCGATCCCGGCGAGTTGGCCGTGATGATGTAGGAAAGTAACGCCGAAACCATGAAAGGTGCTGATCCTGACGCTCGCGGCTATCGGCTCGCCGAACCTGCCGGCGATGCGTTCTTCGAGTTCCTGCGCCGCTTCGTTGCTGAAGGTCAATACCAGCAGGCTTTCGGGTTCGGCGCGGCGCTCTTCCAGCAGATATTCGACGCGTCTGACCAGGGTGGCGGTTTTACCTGTCCCTGGCCCGGCGCAGACCAGCGCGGGAGCGCCCATAAACGTCGCGGCGGCGATCTGGCTGTCGTCACACTCGAATCCTGTGAACCGCTTCTTTTCCGGCGCGTCGCCCGCGCCGCCCGCGATCCGGAAAAGAGCTTCGGCCAGTTGCGCGTGAACCGTATGAACCGGCGCTCCGAAGCGATCGGCGATAAATAAAGAGTCGGGCGCGCTTCGCCACAGTAGGAAGGCTTCATCCTGCGGGCATAGAAACTCCGTGGCGAAGGCGTTGGCTTCGGCTTCTTCCTGCGCGCGCGGATTGTATCGGGTCAGGCGGCCCGCGCCGCTCGCGGCGTAGATCGAACCGTAAACCGGGTCAGGCTCCGAACAGAGCTTTTTGAGCCTCCCATGCAATTCCAGGTGGCCAAGCTCATGCAAAATCACTTTGAGTTTGTCGACCCGTTCCCCGTCGTACTTTCTGTCGTAATAGAGACAGCCTTCGGCGGGTTTGAGCAACGCATGGCCGTTCTGGAGAAAGTCCGAATTTGCGGGGATGAGTTCTATCCGGTGTTCATCTTCCAGGTAGTTTATGACTCTTTCGAGCAAACCTTCTTTTTCACCGCCGATTTTACGGCGGCAGCCACGGGCTTGTTCTCTGGCTCTTTTTAGTGATCGCATTCTCTTTGTTGTTTATGCCACAGAGCCACAGAGACACAGAGAAGGAAAGACAGAGGAAAAGAGAGTCGGAATGACAGCATCGCTGTTTTTCGCTCTTTCTCTTCGTCTCTGTGTCTCTGTGTCTCTGTGGCGATTCATTCCTGTGATTCCTTGGAAAGGCTGAGCCAAAATTGTTTCTGTTCATCGCTCAAATCAGAGCGCCGGACAATCTTTTCGAAGTCGACCTCTTCGTCAGGGAAGGGATTGTCGCGTAAAGCCGCGGCCTGTTGAGGAAAACCGCGCTCGAACGAGTCCATCACCGCGCGCTCGGTGACGCCCGGCAAATTATTCGCCGCGCGCCTTGCGAATTCCCTTCGGGCTCTGAAAGGGATCACGTTCGGATGGCCGCTCAGGTCGGATAGAAAGGGAACCGGCGTCCCCATTTTCTCGGCGATGGCCGTCGCTTTAAGTCCAGTGAGCCGGCGCAGCGTCGGCAACAGGGGCAACGGCGGCGGTGAGTCGTATTCGGGGCGCCCGTTCAACAGTTCTTTGATTCTGGTTTTGATGTCTATTACGAACTCTTCGGGATCAATGCCCGCGTCTATTAAAACCTCTCGCAGCTCATCCGCGCTCCATTCGGCCTCATGGCTCAGGCGGCGTATGCGTTCGATGAGGGCCTCGCTGCTTCGTGGCGGGTTATTTCTGTTCACTGTATGATTCCTCCTATTGACGTATCTGATGTTGGGGCCGCCGGCTCAACCAGCCAATCTCCGGCTTACGGATGCGACACGGCGATCGAGGCGTTTCATCGCGTTGTAAACTTCCCTCACCTCTATGCCGACTGCGGCGGCGATTTCGCCGCAATGGTCGCATCCCCCCAGCATCGCGCCGACGACCTTCGACAGGGTCTGATCCGCGACGCACTCATCCAACAGAATTCGTATCGCTTTGTTCTTTTGTTCTTCCGACTCTTTGTCGATCAACGCCTGCTCCGGCGTCGCTTCACTTCTGGCAAGCCATTCGGCTCCGGGCCTGGCGTTGTCCGGCTCGGCCCGCCAACTTATTTCATCCTGAAAGCTTTCCTCAGGAAGAGTCGTCAGCAAGGCGTTGTCTTTGCTTCTGGCCAGGTGGTTGATCAGACTGTCGATCACGTCTCGCATGAATTTCATGAAGTCGGGCTGCTGCGCCGGATTCCATCGACGCTCGCCCGACAACACTCTCTCCAGCGCCAGCGACACAATCGATTTGATCGTTTCGCCTTTCGGAAGCGCCTCTCTGTCTTTCGTCCGCCAGTGATACTCATTCCTGACCTTCAACGCATAGAATCCCAATTCCAGGATCATCCTGTCCAATTCGTCTTCAGGCGTCTTTTCCAGCAGATCGCGCGCGTGGTTCATCTTTGTTTCACTCCTCCATTTAAAAACGGGTTAGCGAGCCCAATCAGGGCGGAGCCAGATTCTAATGCCGACCGATGAGAGATTTTCGCCGGTTTACTGGAATTTGTTGAGAATCCGCCGGACAAAAATAGACAAAAAAATAAGGGACAAAAAATAATTTTTGTCCCTTATTTTTTGTCGTAATGACGGAAAGTTTAATTGAATGGGAGCCCGCCGCCCGGGAATCTCATGCCGGAGGGCTCGGGAGGCGGCAATTGATCCACCTTCTCCGGCGCAATCGCCGCGAGCCGATCAACGGCGGTTGAGCCCACCTCAGAGGTTCGCAAGTCCTTGTTGCTGGCGACGGCGAAATAGAGGTCGGCGGCCTCTGTCTTTTTTCCCATAGCCTCATAAACGCGCCCCATGCTCAGATCGATCAAGGCCGCAGGAATCGGCCCCGGACTGGCTTTCAGCTTCTGATATTCGGCGATCGCTTCATCGTTCCTGCCGGACGCTTCGTAGCGCTGGGCGAGGGCCATTCGCGCCTGGGCGCCCACGTCGGAATTCTTCTGCGCAAGCTCTTTCAAGGCCGCTTCGGCCTTGTCAGCCTCGAAATGGAGTTGATGGACTGCGGCGAAATAGCGCGCCGTCTCGCCGTTATATGAGGGATACTCATTCGCCGCTTCCGTGAACGCCTTGTAAGCCTCGCGGTGTTTTTCGTCTTCAGTCTTGAAAGCGATCTGTCCGGGAGCGAGGGTCGGAAGCGGGTTCTGGACTATCGCCTGGTGAGCAGCCATGGCTTTGGCCATTGAATCCGCGGCGTTCTTCGCGCGGTGTGAAAAGAACCACCAGACGACCGCTGCGAGCGCGATTACTCCCACCCCGATCGCCAGCCATTGAACGATCGGGCGCGAACGCTCTTTGACCCATGCGGAAGTGTGCAGATATTGCTCCATCAACGGATCAGTTTTCCGAATTTGCGCTGTAGTAGCTCGCCCTTTAGCCAATGTCGTAACTCCTTGCAGTAAGATGTGGACCTTGAGGAAAAGGAAAAAATAGCCGCGCAGCTCGGAGCTTGTCAAGCAGGCGCTCTATTCTAAGTGTCTTGTGGTGTGTTCGGCGCCGCTCGGCGGCTTAACGAGTTCTGATGTTGTCGGAGCGGAGATTGCGGGGGACTGGGGAGACGATTGATAAGCAGCCGGCCGGATTCCAGGCCTTTCGAGTAAGCCCTGGTTGCGTTCCCTCCTCCAAAATAGGACCTGTAGGACCTATAAGTCCTACAGGTCCTATTTCATGAGCCTATAGCCAATCGAGCTTTCCATGCTTTTCGCCGACCAGGCTCAGGAACAAGTCTTCGAGTGTGTCGAATTGCAGTCCGTGGCATTCCAGTTTTCCTCCGGCGCCGAGCGGGCCCAGATCGCCGCGCCAGGCGACGCGCCCCGATTTGATGATCGCCACGTCATCGCATAAACGCTCGACCGTTTCGAGCGCATGCGTGGTCATAAAGACCGTGCGGCCTCCGGCGACGAAGCTTCGCAGCCAGTCTTTGAGCATCGCCACGCCGGCCGGATCGATGCTTTCGAAAGGTTCGTCCAGAAAGAGAATCTCGGGGCGGTGGATAATCGCAGCCGCGAACGCGACCTTCTTGCGCATTCCCGTGCTGAACTCGGCCAGACGCTTTTTGTAAGCGGAGTTCAGTTCGAGAGCGTCGAGCAGTTCTGCGACCCGCAGCCTGACGGTTTTCTCGTCGAGCTGGCACATCCGCGCGCTGAAGGCCAGAAATTCGTGAGCGTAAAGATGATCGAAGAGCGCCAATCCCTCGGGCATCACGCCTATGCGCCGTTTCAACTCGACCGAATCCGGGGTGAATCGTTCGCCCAGCAGTTTGACCGCGCCGTCAGTCGGATCGATCAATCCTGTCAGGCAGCCTATGGTCGTGCTTTTGCCAGCGCCGTTCGGGCCCAGAAATCCGAACAGACGGCCCGCGGGCACGTCCAGCGAAAGCCTGTCGACGGCGAGCGTCTCGCCGTAACTCTTGGTCAGGTTATCTATACTGATTGCGATGGGCCGCGGGACGGCCCCGGCATGATCGAAATCCATTGGATAGGTTTCAACTGTGGAGTCCATTCAGTTATTTCTCGCTCCGGCGATCAAATTTATCAATTTTTCCCGCTCACGATTCACGACCGGCTCAATCATTTTCATTGAAAAGAGATAAAACGCGAGGCTCAACGCCGTCATCACCAGTCCCAGGGGCCAGAAGCGCAGCAGCTCGGAAGGATCGATGAAATTGGAAAGCGCCATCGTGATCCCAAAAACGGCGCCTCCGCAGAACATCACTACGTTCGCGCCGAACGAAAGCCGGTTGTTCCATATCGCGTTGAAATCGGCGGCCTTCGGAGATAATACGCTCGTCCACAGCCCGAAGGCATTGAAAAGGAAAAGGCCAGTGACGGCGAATTCCAATGCCAGCAGAAGTATACCGGCGTCGAATTGTTTCCGCGCGAAGATTATCCACACGGCGACCGCCGCCAGCAGGGCGACCGCGCGCAACAACAGGGAAGCCAGGCTGCCGGCTCGCAGCGCCGTGACGAACGTGGAAGGCAGAACCGCGTAGCGGCGGACACCCGCGCCGTCGTAACCAAACAGGTTGAGATTCATCGAGACGCCGGTAAAGCCGCCGGTTATGAAAAAGAGCCCGAGGGTGAGAGTAATCTCCGCGCGATTGTCGCGCCCCCCAATCAGGAATTTGGGGAACAATACCAGCAGCGGCGAGGTCAGAAGGCTGAACCTGATCAGATTGCAGCGCAAATGGTAGCGCAGCGATTTGCTGACCAAAGGCGCGTATCGGCGGCCGAACATTCCGGCGATCCGATCGTAAAAGCTGTCCCAAAAACCGCCGAAGCCATCGGACATTCCGCCCGAGGAGTTCGCCTCCGCGCCGAGCCGCAGGCTTTCAACCTTCTTCAATAACAGGGCCAGCGCCGCCACCCAGACGACCAGCAACGCCGCCGCGCTCACCCCCCCGCCCCAGCCATCCGCCGGGGGCGGCGCCATCATCGCCGCCGCCGCTCCCGAAGGAGTGAACGGCAGAAGGCGCCCGATCTGTTTCCATACGCCTTCAGAGCCTGAAGTGATGAGCAGCGAAAACGCCAGAGGCCCGAATGAGAGCAGCGCCAATACCAATATTCCGAGCGTGGACGAAGCCGCCCGCGAACGCATAATGCGGCCTATGAATGAAAGCAGGCAGACTGTGGCGAGGTAGCTCGCCGCGACGAACAGCGCCGCGCCCAGCCCGCCCAAAATAATCCTGCCGCCACCGAACAACCCGAATCCGGCGGCGAGTCCAAAAGCGCCGGCGGCCACAAACGCCCAGATGGGATCCATCAGACCGATTATCTGTCTGATGATGAACCGCTCCTTCACTTTCAGCGGATAACGGCGCAGCCACTCTTCTGAAAACGCCTCCTGAGTCCCCAATCCGAACATCAGGCTCAGACCCAGGCCGTTAATGAAAAGCATGGTCAGCGCCCACTGCGCCCATTGCGGCGCACTCCCGCCATCATCGAATCTGCTCGCCATAATCGCGGCGCCCAGCCCTCCGAAAGCCATCAGAAAAGCGAGCGACGCCCCGAGCAGGTAAAGCGCGAAAAACAGGATGATCCCCCCATTGCTCGTGCGCATCCGCGCCCAGATCAGCCGGTAACGCAATCTTATCAGCGTCCGTAAGTGTAGGGAGAATTCTTCTCGCATGTTTGCGTCCTAAAGTGAGCGGAATTGGAGCCGCCGGAACCACAGAGTCACATGGATGCGTCGGATTGTCACGAATAATCTCTATCGGCATGAAAATCCGCGCCTCCTGATAATAGCCACGGTCAACCGTAATCTGTAATTAACTGCTGTCGCCATTTGTGGACAGTGGTGACTCTTACATGTCTACAATGATGGACAGGGTTGACGGCTCAGGTTAATCCTACGCACAGCAAAATGACGCTCAATCCCCCGGTGAAATGCGATAAGTCTAATAATAGCTTTGTTTGCCTTGAGGCTGGGGTTGCGCCGCTTTTCGTGGCACATTCGTTGCTCTAACCAATTGCGCAAACAAGATAGCAAGTAAAACTGACAAACTGTTTTTTGAAGAGAGACAAAGGCATTATTGAGCTTGCGGTTGCCGACCTGAAGAAAACACGGGGGTCGGATTTGGGTTGGCGCCGCTTGAAGTGATCCGCAGGCTATGCCGCTTGGTATTACGGGGCACGCCGGGCGACGTAGCTTGCGGATCTAACAAGGCTTTTTGCAGCTTCGATTCGCGGGTTACGTCGTTTAGGGAACGGGGCACACTGAATTGCGTAACCTGCGAATCGAGACCTTAGACCCTGTAAAGCTGGCCTGTGATGTCTATAAATTAGTAGGCTGACGCCAGCTGTGGTATTTTCCAGTGTTTTATTGATTGCAGTTTCGGTTCGCGGGTCACATCACTTGGGGAACGGGGCACACCGGGTGATGTGACTTGCGAGCCGACCTCGACAAGTGTTGAGGCCAATTGTTGAGAGGGGCTGCTATCCGCTCTCAACCGCCATTATCCAACCGCTATATTCTCCATTTACATCGCGTCTCTCTTATATATTTATAGGCTGGGCGGGCCTTTCGGGGATGGTTCCCGATGGGGGATCGTGAGAACCGAGAATCTCCAGTTATACCGCATAGCAAATGTGAAGCGGTTAAGTGGAGAGCGTCAAATTGCTGAAGTCCAGGGACTATATAGTTCCTGTTTACAGCGCAATAGCACAGAGTGGGTCCTCACCCCAGCAACATTAGGCTGTTAGCAACCTTAGAGGTTTCTGGCAGCCTATTGCTGTCATTGCCTTGTGCTATACTCCCCGCGCCATGGTCAAATTTCTCCACATCGCTGACATTCATTTAGGAATCCGTCGTTATCGCTCGGAAGACCGCGCGCGCGATTTCTTTTACGCCTGGCGGGATTGCATCGAGCGTTACGCGCTGGATGAAAAGGTGTCGTTCGTGTTGATCGCAGGCGACTTTTTCGACGCTCGTAAAGTCGAGCCGCAGGCGATGAATCAAGCCATGTATTGTCTGAGCCGGCTGCGCGAAGCCAAAATCCCTGTGATCGCGATCGAAGGCAACCACGATTGTCACGAAACAGAGAGCAAATTCAGCTGGCTGCGGAGTCTTTCGCAATGGGGATATATCAAGCTGCTCGAACCGGTCTATAACGACGGAGAAGTCAATCTCGCGCCCTGGGACGAGAAGAATCATGTGGGATCGTACATTGACATCGACGGCGTCCGGGTATTCGGTTCCATCTGGTATGGCTCGACGATAGGCAAAGCGCTCCCGGCCCTGATCGATCAACTGCGCGAACATCGCAGTCCGAGCCATTTTAACGTGATGATGCTGCATACCGATGTGGAGGGACAGTTGAATCGTCCGATTCCCGCATTGCCTGTGGCGGAGATTAACAAGCTCAGATCTTACGTAGACTATCTGGCGCTGGGTCACACACACAAGAACTTCGAGATCGACGGATGGGTTTACAATCCGGGATCGCTCGAGGCCTGCAGCGTGGACGAATATGCGAATGTTCGCGGCGCCTACCTGGTCGAGGTCGTGGACGGCAGTCACACGGCCCATCTGGTGCGTGATTATCATCAGCGCCCGGTCCTGAGGATGAACTTCGATGTGGGCGGCTACACGACGCCGGAGGAGTTGCATGAAACTCTCTTCACCCGGCTCCGGAGCGAAGTCACTCCACATGATCCGTCTGAAGGCGGAGAGGCGCCGGTCATAGAACTCACTTTGCGCGGCCGTCTGGGGTTCAAATCGTCGCTGCTGGAGATCAACCGATTGCGGGAAGATATCAGGAAGGAATTCAAACCGCTCCTGGTAATGATGAAGAACCAGACCGTCCCCGTCGAATACGCCGTCGCGGCCGGCTTGAGCGAGGGCGTGTCACGCGCCGAACGCGAACGCCGCGTCATAGAAGACCTGATCTCGCGGGATTCGCGCTACCGCGATCAGGCTCAATCCCTGGCCGCGCTCGTCATTGAGGCGAAGCGGCTTGCGCTGGCCGATGAGGCTCCATCCCGCATCATCGAAATGATTGAAGGAAAAATCGGTGAGACACAGTCGAGCAAAGCGGCGAACGCGCAATAGAAGTTTTAGCCACGAATGGACACGAATATTCACGAATAGAGGCGAGAAAATGTCGGCCAGACAACTTACGAGACCAGCAATAATATTCGTGTTCATTCGTGTTCATTCGTGGCTAAATACATTTC
>DASUFM010000416.1:0-2665 GCA_036274535.1 Blastocatellia bacterium | reverse complement strand
AGGAAGCGGCCCGGCGCTTACAACAATTCGGTCCGAACGCTTTGCATGAAGCCGCGGCCGTTCATCCGTTCACCATTCTTCTGGGTCAATTTAAGAGTCTGGTGGTCTGGATTCTGATCGGCGCAGGCGTTATTTCCGGCCTGCTGGGTGAATGGATCGACAGCATAGCGATCATCTCAATCGTCATTCTCAATGCCGTAATCGGATTCTATCAGGAATATAGCGCTGAGCGCGCGATCGCAGCCTTGAAGAAGATGACGGCGCCCCACGCGAAGGTCTGGCGTGACGGGCGCGTGGTCGTAATTCCAGCAGTCGAGATCGTTTCCGGCGACATCATCGAACTCGAGGCAGGCGACCTGATTCCTGCCGACGCCAGACTACTTGAGGCAGCTTCGCTCAAGAGCGTAGAGGCGGCGCTAACCGGCGAATCCGATACCGTGAGCAAGCGCGCCATCACGCTGGATCAGGCGGACGCGCCGCTCGGCAATCGCCACAACATGGTTTTTATGGGAACGAGCGTCGCCGCAGGCGCCGGGCGCGCTGTCGTTACGGCCACCGGAATGGAGACCGAGTTTGGTCGCATCGCCGGGTTGCTGCAGGAAGCGTCAATGGATGAAGGTACGCCGCTGCAGAAACGGCTTGGGGCCGTCGGGCGCCTGCTTGTGTGGGCTTCGCTCGGCATCGTAGGTGTGATCTTTATTCTCGGCTTTCTTCGCGGCGTTCCGATCGTCGAGATGTTTCTGACTTCCGTGAGTCTGGCCGTCGCCGCCGTGCCTGAAGGATTGCCAGCGGTCGTGACCGTGGCGCTGGCTCTCGGCGTTCAGCGTATGGCGAGACGGCGCGCGCTGGTTCGCAAACTGCCTGCGGTCGAGACGCTCGGTTCGACGAGCGTGATATGTACGGATAAAACGGGCACACTCACTGTCGGCGAGATGACGGTGCGCGTCCTCTTTACTGACGGGAATGTCTTCACTGTTACCGGCGAAGGCTACGGCCCTGATGGAGATGTCCTTATCAATGGCTCCATTCCCGACGGGCGGCAGGCCGAACACCTCCGCACGATGCTGACTGTTATGGTCGGCTGCAACGGCGCGCATCTTTCGCGCGATGATGAGACGTGGAGCGTCATCGGCGATCCTACAGAAGGCGCACTGCTCACGGCGGGAATGAAACTCGGCGTCGAACAAAGCGCGATCGAAGCCGGGTTCCCCAAAGTCCGTGAGTTTCCATTCGACTCCGAACGAAAACGAATGACCGTGGTTCGCCGCATCAAGACTACTCCGGATGTGAAACTGCGGGCCATGGTGAAAGGCGCGCCGGACATATTGCTCAAACGTTGCTCACACATTTCCATTGAAGGAGGCGTTAGGCCGATCAACGACCTGGACCGGCAATTGGTGACGGGCGCAATTACGGACATGGCCCAAGGCGCGCTTCGCGTCCTCGCCGCTGCCTATCGCGACCTCGACGAGGACGAGATCGAAGGCGCTGAAGCCGAGGATATCGAGCGCGATCTTGTCTTCGTCGGACTTGCGGGAATGTACGATCCGCCGCGCCCCGAAGTAAAAGACGCCGTGGCGCGCTCTCGCGGCGCGGGCATCCGTGTTGTGATGATCACTGGGGATCATCCGCATACGGCGATGGCCGTCGCGCGCGATCTCGGCATCGCCGGCGACAATGACGCGGCGCTGACTGGCCCGGAACTCGATAAGCTTTCCGACGATGAATTGCGGCGCCGGGCGTCGCATGTCGCTGTATATGCCCGCGTCAGCGCCGAGCATAAATTGCGCATCGTCCGCGCGTGGCGCGCGCTTGGGGGAGTGATTGCGATGACCGGCGACGGCGTCAATGATGCGCCGGCGATCAAGGGCGCAGACATCGGCATCGCCATGGGAAAGACCGGGACTGAGGTGACCAAAGAGGCTTCGGATATGGTCATCACCGATGACAACTTCACTTCGATCGCCGCCGCCGTCGAAGAGGGGCGCGGCGTTTATGACAACATCAGGAAGACACTTCAATACCTGCTGGCCGGAAATTTTGGCGAACTTTTATTGATGACGGTGAGCGTAGCCGCCGGCCTTCCTGTCCCGCTGCTGCCGGTTCATCTCTTATGGATCAATCTGGTGACGGACGGGCTGCCAGCGCTGGCGCTGGCCACTGATCCGATTGACTCTGATGTAATGAAACGTCCTCCCCGGCGGCGCGAGGAAAGTTTTACTGATCGGAGTTTCTTCATAATGATGATTGTCACGGGCCTGCTTACCGCAGGAGTGTCGTTGGCCGTTTATCTGTACTCATTGCAATACGAGACGCTGGAAGCTGCGCGGACGAACGCGTTCGCCACCCTAGTCTATGCGGAGATTCTGCGCGCGTTCGGCTGCCGCAGCGAGACCAAGCCCCTATGGAAGATCGGTCTCTTCTCAAATCTTAAACTGGCGCTGGTAGCCGCGGCGGCGCTACTGTTTCAGCCTTGGACTCACCATAGCCAGGCCCTGGGGACATTTCTCAAAAGCGCGACGATGTCATGGTCCGAGTGCTTTGTTTTACTTGCCCTGGGCGCAATACCGTTCATCGCGCTTGAGACGATTAAAGTCTTCCGCCATCGCTACAGCGCAGTCTCGGGGCCGGTTGATGAAAAAGGAGTTGCTTTATGAATGCTGTG
>DASUFM010000415.1:0-4379 GCA_036274535.1 Blastocatellia bacterium | reverse complement strand
CCGTCCCTCTTTCTCTCCGTCCTTCTGTCTCTCCGTCCCTCTGTCTCTCCATCTCTTCCACATGTTTTCTAAACGATTTAAATGGAGTCTGGAGCCGAGCCGATTCGCGCTGTTGATCGAAGAGAAGAAGCGAGCAGGCGCGCGAATCCTGGATCTGACCGAATCGAATCCGACGCGGGCAGGGTTCGACTATCCGTCTGAAGAGATCCTGGGCTCGCTCGCCCAGGCGCCTGCGATGCTTTACGAGCCGGCGCCGCGTGGACTGCCGATAGCGCGCGAAGCGGTCGCGGGCTATTACGCCGAACGCGGATTCGACGTCGATCCCGAGCGTATTCATCTGACGGCGAGCACCAGCGAAGCTTATTCTTTTCTCTTCAAACTGCTCGCCGGCCATGGCGAATCAGTTCTGGTTCCGCAGCCCAGCTATCCGCTCTTCGAATTCCTCGCCGCGCTCGAAGGCGTCGAATTGCGGCCTTACGAATTGCATTACGTCCACACATCGGGATGGAGTATTGATTTCGATTCGGTCGAGAAAGCCGTCGCGCCGAACACGCGCGCCATCATTTTGGTCAGCCCAAACAATCCCACGGGCTCTTTTACCAAACTTCCTGAAGTCGACCGGCTGAACGCCATTTGCGCGCGACACGATCTGGCGTTGATTGCCGATGAGGTTTTCGGCGATTACGGTTTCGAAGACGACCGCGGACGAGCCGGCTCGCTGGTTTCGAACGACTCCGCGCTGACTTTTGTGATGAGCGGATTCTCGAAGATTTTGGCGCTGCCTCAAATGAAGCTGGGATGGATTGTGACTGGCGGCCCCGCCGGATTGCGCGAAGAGGCGATAGAGCGGCTCGATTTCATCGCGGACACATTTCTCTCGGTATCGGCCCCGGTCCAGCATTCCGCGCGGGCGTGGTTGCGATTGCGAGGGTCAATGCAGGATCAGATCCTGGACCGCGTTCGCGCCAACCTGAACTTGCTGCGAGAGCTGACCGAAGATTCGCCGCTTCGGTTGTTGAACGTGGAAGGCGGATGGTACGCGACACTGGAGCTGCCGCGTCAATTTACTGAAGAGGAATGGGCGACGGCGCTGCTCGAAAAAGACGACGTGCTGGCGCACCCCGGTTACTTCTTCGATTTCCCGCGCGAAGCTTTTCTGGTCCTGAGCCTGCTGCCTCGCGCCGAAATATTCCGCGAAGCGGTCAATCGCATCCGGGCGCGCGTCGAACATAGTTGAATTACGGTTTCTTCGGTTGAGCTTTAGGCTTCGAATCCTGCTTCGGCTCGTCTTTCTTCTCCGCATCTTTCCTCTGATCATTTCCGCGCAAAGCCTGCTGGTCGACTTGTTTCCTTAATTCGAGCATCTGCTTTTGCATCGCCAGGAGCTGTTGAGACACCAAAAGCTGTTGCTGCTGCAATTCGAGCAGCGCCTGCGTCGAGACGTTCGACGAGCCGGTATTGTTGAGCGCCTGGCTCTGGACCACTCGCTCGACCGCGTCGACGCGGAGTTGCACCGTATCCAGCTTGCGCTCGATATTAAGCAGGCGAAAATTCAGGTCCTGGGCGTTGTTGCTTGTGGCCGTCGCCGGCGAAAGACTTACTGCCAGAATAACGATCGCCGCGAATAGTATGGCGATTTTGAACGGTTTGATTATGAATTGATCAATTCGCATTTTTCTCCCTTCAGAGCAGGTTGAAATTAGAGATCAACTGCCCGCCTTCGAGCGGAATGACGCAGCCCGTCATCAAGTCGGGCCCGGTGATGATATTGACGATGGCGGCCGCGACATCTTCAGGCTCGCAGACCTTGCGCAGGATGACGCTCTCCTCGGTTCTTTTCTTCGCTATATCGTAAACCTCTTCTCCCAATCCGTCCTTTAACCAGCGCGTGGTGATGAATCCCGGCGCGACGGCGTTGACGCGCACTTTCGGCGCGAAGACGCGAGCGAGCGAGACCGTCATGTTGTTGAGCGCCGCTTTCGACGCGGCGTAGGGAATGGAACTGCCAATCGCGGCCAGTCCGGCGATGCTCGAAACGTTGACGATCTCTCCATCGCCTGACGCCAGCAATGCGTCTTTGGCCGCGCGAGCGCATTGGAACGCCCCGATCACATTGACCGAAAATATTCGCATCCAATCTTCAGTTTTCACGCACTCCAGGTCCGAATGCCGTATGAACGCGGTTATCGCGGCGTTGTTGACCAGAACGTCCAGGCGTCCGAATTCGCGCACGGCCGTGCCGATCATTTTCCTGCATGCGGCGTCATCGGCGACGTCGGCTTCGACGGCGATTCCTTTGACTCCAAGCGCCGCGACCTCCGCGGCGGTCTTTTCGGCTTCGTTTTTCGACTTGCTGTAATTGATCAGAACCGAACACCCACGCCGCGCGAGCTCCAGCGCGGTAGCGCGGCCGACGCCTGTTCCGCCTCCGGTCACCACGGCTGCTTTGCCTTCGATTTGCATTAAATTTTTCCTCCGTGGGAATTTTGGCGCCGCGGGCGGATTCTGACAATAGGTCCTATAGGTCCTATAGGGCTTATAGGACCTATTTTATTTATTCACACCTGAGCGCGATCATCGGATCGACTTTCGCGGCCCGCATCGCAGGAATCCAGCAGGCTGAGAGCGCCACGGCTGAGAGTGACAGCGCGATGACGGCGAAAGTAAGCGGATCGGTCGCGCTCACGCCGAACAGCAGGCTTGCCATCACGCGCGTCATTGCGAAGGCGCCGACCAGACCGATACCCAGACCGAGGCCGGCCAGCTTCATTCCGTGTCCGATGATCAGCGAGAGCACGTCGTGGTTCCCGGCGCCCATCGCCATCCGGATGCCTATCTCGCGCGTGCGTTCGGCGACCGCATAAGACATCACGCCGTAAATTCCGACCGACGCCAGAAGCGCGGCCAGGCCGGCGAACAGACCTAGCGCAATCATCGAGAAGCGCCGTCGCGCCAATGATTCCGACAGCCGTTGGTCCATTGTCTTGACGTCCCAGATCGGCGCGTTCGGCTCCAGCGCCCGGACTTCCCGCGTCACCGCGGCGGCCAGGCTGAGCGGGTCTGTGGGTGTGCGAACCACCATGGAAATCGAGCCGAAGAGGGCTTGCCTGTGTGGTCCGTAAATGAGGACGCGGGAATCGGTGTCCAGCGCGTAATGCTTGACGCTGCCGACCACTCCGATAATAGTCCGCCACGGATCATCCGAATTGGCGTCGCCAAACTTCAATCGTTTGCCGACAGGATCTGTGTTCGGCCAATAAGCCCGGGCCATCTTCTGGTCAACGATCACGACCTTTTCCGAATCGTTCGTATCCTGCTCGGTGAAGAATCGCCCGCTGATCAGCGGGATCTTCATCGTTTCGAAATAGCCCACGCTGGCGACGCGACGATCGGCCTGGATCTGGCTTTGGCCGGTCGCCGCGTTGTAGCCTTCAATTGTGACTGTTCCCCAGCCGATGCCTCCGGTGAGCGGCAGTTCTGAAACGCCGCCGGCGGCTTCAACGCCGGGCATCCGCCTGACGCGTTCCCACAATTGCTGGAAAAATGTTGCGCGGCGCGACTTATCCCCTGATTCGGTTCCGAACGTCGTCAGGCGGAGCGAGAGGACGTTACTCGGCGCGAATCCAGGCTCGACCCGTTGAACGCGAATGAAACTGCGGATCAACAATCCCGCGCCGATCAACAGCATCAATGACAATGCGATTTCCGCGATGACCAGCAGATTGCGCAGCCGGCGATGACCGCCGCCCGCCATGCTTCGTCCACTGTCCTTGAGCATATCGTTCAGGCTGATACGAGAACCGCGTAGAGCCGGCGCCAGGCCGAACAGAACGCCCGCGCCCACGGCGACTACGAAAGTGAAAGCCAGCGCCCAGCCGTCAACGCTGATGGTTTGCATGCGCGGGATATTGCCCGGATTGAGCCATCGCAACCCGGCGAGAAGCCAGATCGCCATGAGCAACCCCAAAGCGCCGCCCCCCGTAGCAAGCAGCAGGCTCTCGGTCAGCAACTGCCGCACGATGCGCCAGCGCCCGGCGCCGAGCGCAGCGCGAATCGCCATCTCCGGCGCGCGAGTCGCCGCGCGCGCCAGCAGCAGGTTCGCGACGTTGGCGCAGGCGATAAGCAGAACGCAGCCGACCGCGCCAAGCAAAATGAGCAGCGGCAATCGCACGTCGCCGACCGTTTGTTCGAGCAGAGGTCTGACGCTGAAACTGAAGCGGCGGCTCGCCGGATAACTATCCGGACGCTCCCGCTCCAGGCGGCGGACGGCCAGGTTTAATTCAGCCTGCGCCTGGGCGATTGTCGCGCCGGGTTTGAGCCGGGCCAGCACATTGTAATTTTCATCGCCGTGATTGCTCATGCGCTCAGCGCTTAGCGGC
>DASUFM010000414.1:0-9646 GCA_036274535.1 Blastocatellia bacterium | reverse complement strand
CCGCACGTGATCGCCCACGCGGAGTCCAGTGGCGTAATGGTCCAGATGCGCGTAATAAAAGACCATCTTCTTATCGTCGCTCAGTTGATAAATTATCTTGCCGCCGAGTCTGTTGCGTCCGATCCTGACGATTTCGCCGTCGGCGGTGGCCAGCACCGGAGTTCCGCGGGGGGACATAATATCTATTGCGCGATGGACCCGCCCTCCGGAACGCGCCGCGCTGAACGAATCGTGCAGATCATTTTGACGCCCGCCTGCGACCGGAATGATCAGGCCGGTTAATTTGACGCCCCTGGTTGCCCCTGTTGCCCTGGTTCCAACTGTTGCCACTGTTGCCACTGTTGTCGGACTGGAAAAAGATTTCGGCGCCGGCGCGCGAGGAGTCTCCGATATGGATTTTGGCGCCAGTTCTGACCAGCCATCGCGAGCCGACTTCACCGCCGGTTTGCGAGAGGGTTCCATCGCGAATTTCGGCGCCGGAGAAGGTATCGGTAAAGTTTTTAATGACCACGCCGGAGAGGGGATCGGTAAAGATTTTAGCGCCCAGGCGGGAGAAGATTTTGGCGCCGGCGCAGGCAGTGGGGAGGATGGTCTTAATGACGGCAGTCGCATTGTCCATGCGCCGAGCGCCGGCTGCGAAGGCGGTTCGTGAGATTCTTTTTCATCATTGTTGACCCGCCTTGGCCGCGACGCTTCTGACATCGGCGCGGAAGACGATTTGCGAGGTTCTTTTTCAATATCACTGATCCGCCGCGGCCTCACCGCGTCAGATGCGGGCGACGAGGATGCGGGAGCAGGCGCTGATGGCGCAGTTGAGGCGGATTTCGGCGCGGCCGGCGGGGGAGACGCAGGTTCCTGGGGGTCTTGTAGCGCCGTGGGGGTGAACAGGGATAAAACTAGCCAAAGCTGCAAGGAAAAAATCATTCTATTTTACTCCTACTTGACATGAGCGCGAGCGCGTCTCAATTCAGGCGCGCCCATGCCTTGCATTTCGGGGATGTCGGTCGGAGCACTTTTATATTCAATTTTTCAGAAATAACGGTTCAACCGTTCGCCAAACATTCTCGGTCATCACTTTTTCACCGGCGACGTTCGGATGAATGCCGTCAGGTTGATTCATCTCGCGGCGGCCCGCTACGCCGTCCAGCAGGAAGGGGATCAGCGTGAGCTTGTATTTTTTTGCCAGGTCGCGATAAGCCTGCCGGAATTCGCCGGTGTAGTCCTCGCCCAGGTTCGGAGGCGCTTCCATTCCCGCGAGGATTACGATGACTCCGCGGGCCTGCGCGCGCTCGATGATGTCGGCGAGATTCTTTTTCATCTCAGCCACGGGTTGGCCACGCAGTCCGTCATTCCCGCCGAGCTCCAGGATCAGATATTTCACTGGGCCTCCTTCGAGGGCGAGCGCCCAGTCTATGCGGCTGACCCCGCCCGCCGATGTGTCTCCCGACACTCCGGCGTTGACCACGCGATAACCGTAACCTTTATCATCAATTTTGCGCTGCAGGAGCGCGGTGAAGCACTGATCTTCGGGCAAACCGAACCCCGCGGTCAAGCTGTCTCCGAAGGCGACGACAATTGGCCGCCCGTCCGGGGTCGGCGTCGGTTTAGCCGAAATGCTCGAAGCTATGGACGATGTGGAGCTCGCCAGGCCTGCGTTAGCGGACGATGACTGATCCGGCGCGCCCGATTTCTGGCAGGCGAAGGAAAAAGCCGCCGCCAGCAACGCGCCCGCAAGCGACGCGAATCTATTTCTTTTTACCATCTCAATCTTCTCCTGTCTCTCACTCCTGAGAGCTAATTAAGCTAAAAACTTTTCGGCCCCCGCCGAAAATGTCGGTACGCAATCGAACAATGATTTAAAATAGCGGCCCTGCGGTAATTTTCGCTATTACCCGTCGTTTTATAAAGAGCGGCGTCCCAAAAAAACAGCGTAAAGATAACATGATTCAACTCGCAAATGTCTCCAAAGTCGTCACGAGCGGGTCAGAGCGGCTGACCATATTACACTCGCTCGATTTAAATATACCGCGCGGCCAATTCGTTTCGGTCATCGGCCCTTCAGGCAGCGGCAAATCGACTCTGCTTGGCCTGATCGCCGGACTCGACGCGCCGACTTCGGGCAGCGTCAGCCTGGGCGGGCGCGAAATCACCAGGATGAACGAGGACGAATTGGCTGAGCTGCGGGGCCGGCTCCTCGGCTTCATTTTCCAGTCTTTTCATTTGATTCCCTCGCTCACGGCCTACGAAAACATCCTCACGCCGATGGAGATTATGGGCGTTTCCAAAGCCGGCGCCCGCGCGAGGTCGCTGCTGGACGAGATCGGCTTGCGCGACAGGGCGCATCATTATCCCTCACAACTTTCCGGCGGCGAACAACAGCGCGTGGCCATCGCGCGCGCGTTCGCAAACCAGCCGGAGATATTGCTGGCCGATGAGCCTACCGGCAATCTGGACCTGAAGAACGGCGAGCATATTTTCGAACTCCTGCTCAATCTCAACCGCGTCTACGGCACGACTCTGCTGCTGGTCACGCACGATCATCACCTTGCCGACAAGGCCGACCGCAAGATTTCCCTGAGCGGCGGCCGGATCGTGGAAGACCGCATGAATGGAGACAGAGGGAGAGAGGGACGGAGGGACAGAGAGGCGGAGGGACAGAGAGACAACGCGCTCGAACCGCTCTCCGTCTCTCCGTCTCTCCGTCTCTCCGTCTCTCCGTCACGGGAGGATGAGCTGTGAAATTCGTGGTCAATCTGGCTTGGCGCGAGATGCGGGCGTCGTGGCGGCGGCTGTTATTCTTTTTCATTTGCATCGCCATCGGGGTCGGTTCGATTGTCGCGCTGCGGTCGCTGGTGCAGAACGTCAAGGCGGCGGTTGGGCGTGAGTCGCGTTCGCTGCTGACGGCCGACGTTCAGATTTCGTCCGGCAGGGCGTGGAACGCCGAGACCCGGGGCGCGCTGGATCGCTATTACAAATCGCCGCTGGTCGAGGCGCATACCGAGACCTTCGAAACCGCGACGATGCTGCGTTCGGTCAGCAACGAAAACACTCCGCCGAAGATGGTCGAGCTGAAAGCCGTGCAGGCTCAGTTCCCGTTTTACGGCGAAATCGTTCTGGCCGGCGGCGCGAAATATTCGCACAGCCTGGTAAAAAAACGCGGCGTGTTGATCAAACAGAACCTGATGGGCGCGCTCGATATGAAGATCGGCGACCTGGTCAGGATCGGCGACCTCGATTTCACGATTCGAGGCGTGATCGAGGCCGAGCCGGGCTCGGCGATGAATGTCTTCAGTTTCGGCCCGCGCGTGATCGTCGATTACGACGACGCGGCCGCCGCCGGGCTGAACAAGTGGGGGAGCCGCGCCCGCTACCGAGCGCTCTTCAAGACGCGAGAGGGCGCGATGGAACAGTTGTTCGAAGGCTTGCAGCGCGATTTGAGGAAGCAGCCGCACGTGGCGGTGCGCTCGTTCCGCCAATCACAGGACAGGATGGGCGAATCTTTGACGCAGGTTGAAGATTATCTGAGCCTGATCGGACTGGTCATTCTGGTTCTGGGCGGAATAGGAGTCTCCAGCGTCACGCGCGTTTTCGTCCAGCAGAAGATGAAGACAATCGCGATCCTCAAGTGCCTGGGCGGAAGGAACGCGCCGGTGCTCGGCGCCTATCTGGCGCAAATCCTCGCGCTCGGATTGCTGGGCAGCCTGATGGGGCTCCTGATCGCGAAGGTTGTGATGACGTTCCTGCCCGAGGTCTTCGCCGGCGCCATCCCGTTCAACGTCGAGTTCGGATTGACCTGGCAGGCCGCTTTGCAGGGGATCGGAGTGGGGACGCTGATCTCACTGCTTTTTTCCATGACGCCGCTGCTGGAAATACGGCGGATCAAACCGATTCTGGTTTTGAGAGGCCTCACGACGGTTTCTCGTGTGGGAGGCGCCTGGCCCGGCAGGTGGAAGTCGGCCTGGCGGAATTTGGATTGGATGAAGCTCGTCTCCGGCCTGATCGTCCTGCTGGGATTGGTCGCGCTGGCGAGCTGGCAGGCGGGGTCGCTTAAGATAGGCGGAATATTTTTAGGCGCGCTGGCCGCGATGACTCTGGTCTTGAATTTGATGGCGGCGGCGCTCATGACGTTCGTGCGAGGGTTCCGCCGGTTCCCGTCGTTCAGCGTACGGCAGGGCGTGCGCAGCCTCTACCGTCCCGGCAATCAGACGAGGACCATTCTGATTGCCGTCGGGCTGGGAGTTTTCTTCGTCGTCGCGGTGCGCTCGCTTCAACTCAACCTGCGGGAGGAATTCGCGGTCGATATGAACACCCTGCGCGCCGACATGTACATGATCGAAATCCAGCCCGATCAGCGTGACGGAATCCAGGAGATCACCGCCAAATACATAGGCTCGAAACCGGAGCTCATCCCGACCGTCTCGGCGCGCCTGGCCGGGATCAGCACAAACGCCGACATAGATAACGTCAAGACGGTCGAAAATCGCGGGATGATGGGGCGCGAATACATCATGACTTACCGGGATCACATAGAGGATTCCGAAAAGGTCCTGGTGGGCGAGTTCTGGAATTCGCGCCTCCCGCCCGATGCCGAGCCCGAAGTCTCCATCGAAGAGCTGTTGCACAAAGAACTGGGTTTGAACGTCGGCGACACGATGACCTTCAACGTGCAGGGGCGGCCGATCACGGCGCGCGTGGCCAACATACGCCGCGTGGATTGGCGAAACGCGCGCACGGGCTTCCTGGTGGTCTTCCGCCCGGGACCCCTGGACCGCGCGCCCGCGAAATACATCTCCGCGATCAAAGGCCCCCCCGACTCCGCCGCCCGGGCTCATCTGCAAAGAGACTTGCTCGACAAATACCCGAACGTCTCCGTGGTCGACGTGCGCGACATCATCGAGATCGCGCGCGGCATCGTCCAGAACATTTCGCTGGCCGTCTCTTTCGTCGGCGGATTCGTGTTCCTGAGCGGCCTGCTGATCCTGATCGGCTCGATCGCCATGACCAAATTCCATCGCCTCTACGAATCCGCGATCCTCAAGACGCTGGGGGCGAAGAGGAAATTGATCATCGCCACGCTGCTGGTCGAATACGGCGCGCTGGGCCTGCTCGCCGGCGCGCTCGGATCGTCCGCAGCCATCGCGTTGACCTGGGCGGTCAGTGAGCATGTCCTGAAAATCGAATGGCGCTTCATGCCGTCGGTCAACATGCTGGGCGTTGTCGTGGCGGCGGCGCTGGTGATGGCGGTCGGCGTCCTGTCGAGCTGGGACGTCATGGTCAAAAAGCCGCTCGGAATTTTGCGGGCGGAGTAAAACGATTGTGGCGCGAGTCGTTTACTCGCGCCGCTTCTTCAGGAAAAAGAATTTCAGCCGCGAATGAACACGAATATTCACGAATGGAAGTACGAAAACGCCGGCCCGGCAGCTTATCAAACTGAATAATATTCGTGTTCATTAGTGGCCGAAAAACAGGAGCGTTTATGAACACCCGAAAGCTTCTTCTCTCAGTTCTGGTTTCACTCTCTCTGATTGCCGTAATCGCCGCGTCTCGACGGGATGCGGCCGTTGAAGAGAAACATCTGCTTTACGTCGCCTCGCCGGGCATACGCAATTACGTCGAATACGGAGGCGTGGGCATTCTGGTCTACGACATCGCCGCCGGCCATAAATTCATCAAGCGCATCCCGACCTGGCCGGCTGCAGGCAAGCCCGCTGAAAACGTCAAGGGCATCGCCGCCAACGCCAGGACCGCGAAGATTTACGTCAGCACGCCGAAGCGCGTGGCCTGCTTCGATCTGATGACCGAGAAAAAAGTTTGGGAGAAGGAATACGAGGGCGGTTGTGACCGGATGGCCTTATCGCCGGACGGCAAAACGATGTACGTCCCCTCGTTTGAAGGCCCGCACTGGCTCGTGATCGACGCGCTGACCGGCGAAGTGATCAAGAAACTCGAACCCAATTCCGGCGCGCACAACACGATCTATTCGCTCGACGGCAGGTTCGCTTATCTGGCGGGATTGAAATCTCCGCTGCTGCGCGCCGTCGACACTAGGACGCACACGATCACGAAAGAGATCGGGCCTTTCGGCAACGTGATCCGCCCCTTCACCATCAACGGCGCGCAGACGCTCTGCTACGTCAACGTGAATGACCTGCTCGGATTCGAGATAGGCGATTTGAAGACGGGCAAGGCGCTTCATCGCGTCGAGGTCGAGGGGTTCCAGAAAGGTCCGGTCAAACGCCACGGCTGTCCCAGCCACGGCGTCGGACTGACTCCCGATGAAAAAGAGGTCTGGCTCTGCGACGGGTTCAATGAACGGGCGCACGTCTTCGACAACACCGTGACGCCGCCCAAACAGATCGCCAGCATCAAACTGCGGGAGCAGCCCGGATGGATCACGTTCAGCCTTGACGGGAAGTTGGCCTATCCTTCCACCGGCGAAGTGATTGACGTGAAGACGAAAAAGATCGTCGGCGCTTTGTCGGATGAGGCCGGACGCCAGGTTCACAGCGAGAAGTTGTTGGAGATCGTATTTGCGAACGGGAAACCTGTCCGCGCGGGTGATCAGTTTGGGCTTGGTAGAACGGGCGGCAAGTGACGTACGCAGGCGGAAAAGCCCGGCCGGGCGACGGTGGAGTTTTGGCGCCTATTGGCCGGGCGGTTGTCAGGCAATCATCATTGGTTGTGATTGTCGTGATCGCGACGATCGTGGCCGTTGTGACGGCCGTTATCGTCTCTGATCTGGCCGCGGATTTCGCCGCCCTGTGACGCCTGCGTATGAAGGTTCACGTAAGCGGTCCCATTGCGCAACGCGCGGAGGAATTCGTCGAACCCGCCGGCGGGAATCTGCTGTGGGCCTATGGCTGTGATATCGGCCGGCGTTATTGTTCCCTCTATCGTCGCTGGCCCTGCCGGACAGGCCCGGGGTTGAGGGCCATTCTGTGTGTTATTGCACAGGAACGCCATTATCCCGCCATTCACATTGCGCTGACCAAGATGAATGTGAGCGAACAGTATCGGGCCGCCTTCTATACCGTCGTAGCTGAGTTTGAATGAAACCAAGGTGTCAGATTCAATACGCGCTTCGAAATCTCCACTTGCTCCGGTGGAGACGAGAGGCACTTCATGTGCGCCAACCAACTTGGCTCGCAGTTTGGTCCCATCGTGTGCTGAGACGGAGAAAACGCTGAGCGCCACTAGCGTCCCGATGATCAATGAGACACTCGACAGTTGCTTTTTCATAGGACTCCTTGTGTTGTTCTCTGCATTGGTTGTTGACATAGAACGAGCCGGAGACCGTATAGAGGGGCAGCGCCTCCGACAACGCCATATAGCTTGAGCGTGGAGACATTCAGATAACGGTTATGCTCTGATGAATCGATCTTATAACTATAGCTCGCTTGTAGCAATTCCGGACGCGACTCAAAACTCAGACCACAAGTCAATAGGAGGACATGATGACTTGCCGACCATCGGCGACCACGGGCACGGCGCCGGGCCGCTGATCGGTCTGTGGGATCGCCAGGAGGGCGTGCCCGGACGCGGCGACGTGAAGATAATGCCCAATACCTGGTTTTCAATCGAGCTTGGCGGGCGAACTCCGGTTCCGGAATGGGGCGGACAGGAGCTTTTCGTAGGGCAGGAAGAAGACGCCGTGATTGACGGAGAAGGCAAAATTTCCTGGGTGTTGAGACGGCAAACGAAGTATCATCTGATCAGATGAAGCTCCCAAAACAATCCAACAGGAGAAAACCTGATGAAGTCGCTGAAAATATCCATTCGATTGCTGCTCGTAATATTCGCGGGCCTGGCGTGTCACACGTCGCTGGCGTCAGAGGACCCGAATATGACCGCCGAAGAACGCGCTAAAGTCATAAAGTTGCTCAACGACTCTCACAAACAGACCCTTGATCTGATGGAAGGGCTGAGCGATGAACAGTTGAAATTTAAAGCGGCGCCAGAAAAATGGTCAGTGCTCGAAGTCGCCGAACATATCGCTCTGGCGGAAGGGGCGATGTTCGGCGCGGTCGAGAGAGCGTTGGCGGCCGGGGAAAACCCGGAATGGGAGACTAAGACCAAAGGCAAGACGGAATTTCTGGAACGCGTCATTCCCAACCGCTCCATCAAAGCCCAGGCCCCGGAAAGCATCGTGCCCTCCGCCAAATTGACGCGCGACGAAGTGATCGCGAAACTGAAAGAGTCGCGCGCTAAGACCTTGAAATTCGCCGAAGAGACCAAACTGCCGTTGAAATCGCACACGTTCGAGCACCCCTTTCGGGCCATCGGGACGCTCAACGCTTACCATTGGCTGATCTACATTCCGCTGCACAACATTCGCCACAACCAACAGATCGAAGAGGTGAAAGCGAATCCGAATTTCCCGAAAAGCAAGGCGGAATAATTGACAATGTTGAATTCTGGTTATCTGAGGGCCGCATAAATCGGCGGAGCCTTTGGAGTGCGGCTGCTTGGAGCCGCTTTGGTAGTCGACTTGGATTCTTCGACAATGATCGGAGAGAACCCGCTGGGTCCTTCGTCTCTGGAAGTCTGTGGGATCCAGGATGACTACCAAAGCGGTCCCGAGCGCCCGCACTCCAAAGGCTTCGCCGTTACGAACTTTAACAGAATGGAAGGAGTCTTCGATGCCAGAGCAAAATTTGAACATAGCTATTGAGAAAGACTGGCCGCATGCCCCGTTGCACAGGCTCGACACGAATGGCGTCTTTATGATTACTGCGGCGACGCTCTACAAGGAACCTTTATTTCGGACACCGGAGAAATTGACGCTGCTGGAAAATTCCTTGCTGTCGTTGGCTAAGAAATATCACTGGCGACTGGAGGCATGGGCGATCTTTGCCAATCACTATCACTTTGTCGCCTGCAGCGAAGATAACGCGCTGGAATTGGATCGGATGGTTAAGCAGCTACACGATGATACCGCGCGCGAGTTGAATCGATGGGATCAGGCTGAAGGACGATCTGTTTGGTACAACTTTTGGGACACGAAGCTGACTTATCAGCGATCTTATCTGGCGCGGCTCAATTACGTGCATCAGAATCCAGTCAAACATGGATTGGTCAAAGTGGCGAATCAATATCGGTGGTGTTCCGCCGCCTGGTTCGAGCGCAGGGCGGCGCCGGCTATGATCAAGACGATATACAGTTTCAAGACAGACCAGTTGAACATCTTCGACGACTTTTAGGGCGGAGCCTTTGGAGTGCGGCTGCTTGGAGTCGCTTTGGTAGTCGACTTGGATTTTTCGACAATGATCGGAGAGAGCCCGCCGGGTCTTTCGGTTCCGGAAATCTGTGGTGTCCGAGATGACTACCAAAGCGGTACCGAACTCCCGCACTCCAAAGGCTCCGCCATTCCGAACTTTAACAGAAAGGAATGAGTCTTCGATGCCAGAGCAAATCATAAACAAAGACTGGCCACATGCGCCGCTGCACCGGCTCGACACGAATGGCGTCTTTATGATCACTGCGGCGACGCTCTACAAGAAACATTTATTTCGGACACCGGAGAAATTGACGCTGCTGGAAAACTCCTTGCTCTCGTTGGCTAAGAAATATCACTGGCGACTGGAGGCATGGGCGATCTTTGCCAATCACTATCACTTTGTCGCCTGCAGCGAAGATAACGCGCTGG
>DASUFM010000413.1:0-4238 GCA_036274535.1 Blastocatellia bacterium | reverse complement strand
TCGCGCGCGATCTCGGCCGCAAGGTTCATTACGTCTGGTGGCCGCAGCGACGCGGCTTCATTCGGAACACCCTGAAGGCGAAGCGCTGCGACGTGGTGATGGGAATACCTTCCTCGTTCGAGATGGCGCGGCCGACCAGAGCCTACTACCGTTCGAGCTACGTCTTCGTCTCGCGGCGCGACCGCAATCTCGACATTCACTCCTTTGACGACCCGGCGCTCAAAAATCTACGCATCGGGCTGCACGTAATCGGCGACGATTACGCGAACGTGCCTCCCGCGCAGGCGCTCGCACGGCGCGGCGTCACGCAAAATATCGCCGGATACAGCATCTACGGAGATTATTCGAAAGAGAACCCGCCGGCCGAGCTGATCGAGGCCGTCGCGCGCGGAGACGTGGATGTCGCCGTCGCCTGGGGGCCGCTCGCCGGATATTTCGCTAAGCGCGCATCCGAGCCGCTGAAGATCACGCCCGTCTCGCCGGAAATCGATCCGCCTTCCCTGCCGTTCGCCTTCGACATCTGCCTGGGCGTGCGCAAGGAGGATGCGGCCTTGAAAGGCGAGCTCGACAAAATTCTGGAGCGCCGGCGAGGCGAGATTGGCCGGCTCTTGCGAAGTTACGGCCTGCCTCTCAAAAAACTGACAAGGAGCGGCGGATGAAACAGGGCTTGCGGCGACAAGCCGGGGAGCGCGATGCCGGACGTAACACAGTTTTCATCCGAGAATGCTCCAATCACCCTATAATTGTTGGCGGCTCTAATGCTGGCGCGCTCCCCAATCGCATTGACAAGCGGCCTTCACGCGTGACGTCTTTACGAATTCTCTCTCAGGGATCTCAAGAAGTTGTTGTTATGCTGAATCAAACTCGTTCGATTGTCGCTTTGAAAATCTTCGTCGTTATTTCGTTTCTGTCCGCCTTTGGCTGGTCACAGCAAGCGCCGGACAGGCGTCAGCAGCAAGGGACGCCGAGGCGGGACGCCGTCGTGGACGCGCAGACGACCCAAAATGTCCCGATTACTCGGCCTGAACAGCAAAAGACCGAGCATGACCGCTCAGGCATTTTCAAAGGCGCCAACGCGGAGTCTTCTTCACCCGTCCTGAATAACCAGCCGGAACAGGGCAAGATGCTGGGCTTCGACTTCTATCGCGATCCGCTGAATGCGAAGAGGCCGATGATGACCTTTGAAGAAATCATGGCGGAGGACGTCGCGCTCAAACCCAAGGTCATGACGGCGCAACGCCAGCTTCTCGAGAGCCGTTACGTCCTCCAACCGAAGCTCGACCCCGAAGTGAAGATGTCGCGCGGCAAGCCGTTGGCGGTCGGCCCGACCGCGCGACTGGCCGGCGGCGTCAGTTGGGAGAGCCTTGCGGCGATGTCTCCCGAAGAGATGCGCAGGCTCAACGCCTTTCCATATCCTTCGCTGCCTCATCCCAAGCACACGCCCGGCGGCCAGGTCTTCCCGAAGATGCAGATTGACATGTTCCCGCGTCTGGAGCGGTTCGACGTAGACTTTGACATCCCTGACGTCTTCCTGCCGGAGTTTCCGCCAGCCATCTTTCTCAGTAACCGGCCGGAGTTGGGCGACGTTTCGCGCGGCGAGGTCGTCTCGATCAACAACTTCGACCGCCTGTTCAGAGACTTGTTGACCCCGGTTCAACTCGATGGATTGCGCCTGCTACTCACGCCGTTCCCACAGGAGGAGTTCAATCCGACCAACGACCGTAAGACGGCGCAACCGAGCCTGGGCGTAACCTGCTTCGACTGCCACATCAACGGGCACACTACGGGACAGTTTCACCTGAACCCTGACGATCGGCCGCAGAACCGGCGGTTCCGCCTCGACACGGTGAGCCTGCGCGGCGTATTCAACCAGCAGATACACGGCTCGAAACGGAGCCTGCGGTCGGTTGAGGACTTCACCGAATTCGAGCAACGGACGGCGTACTTCAACGGCGACCCGATACGCGCCATGAAGAAAGGAATCAACATTCTCGACCGAATTGAGGTCAGCCACATGGCTCAACTGCAAAACATGCTTGATTTCCCGCCGGCGCCGAAATTGAACTTCGAAGGGAAACTCGATCCGGCAAAGGCCACAGAAAGTGAAATGCGCGGACAGGACGTATTCTTTGGCAAAGGCAAATGCTCCGTCTGCCACGTCCCGCCGTTCTATCTGGATAATCAAATGCATGACTTGCGTCTGGAACGTTTTCTCAACGAACCGGGCGACGGGCCAATCAAGACATTCACATTGCGCGGGATTAAAGAGAGTCCGCCGTATATGCATGACGGACGCTGCTTCACGCTGGAGGACACGGTCGAATTTTTCAACCTGGTTCTCGAATTGAAACTTACGAAGCAGGAGAAAACGGACCTGGTCGCTTTCATGCGACAGCTTTAATGAATGTGTGAATATGGGCTGAATCAATCGCTCATGGCGGCGGATCGCGCGATAAACTGGCCAATAGCCGGATATTGAAGAACAATCTTAGATCGCAACCGCGCGCGGCATAGTCTTTGCAGATTGAATAATCAAGGCGCGAGAGAAAGCAAAAAGCTACTCTCGCGCCTTATTTGTTAAACCTGAGAAGAGTTTTAGCAAGGGGGAAAAAACTATGCTGTGGACAATTATTGCGATACTCGTCGTGCTCTGGCTATTGGGATTGATCGGCCACATAGGCGGCAGCTTGATCCATATACTGCTGGTCATCGCCGCGGTCGTGCTTATCTTCCAACTGATCTCCGGCCGCAGGGTTGCAGTTTAGAGGCGTTATGAACTTTGACCATTGGTTTGATTGGATTTCCGATGATGTCAGGACGTCCTTTCAAAATCGTATTCACAGTGGATGGTCAAAGTGGGAGCAAAAAGGCAAAAAGGACGAAAAATGCAAAAACGATCTGAAATTTTGCTTTTTTGCCTTTTTTGTCCTTTTTGCTTCGTCGCGAAATCAGGCGTGAGGTTTCAGCAAAACCTTAATGCAGTCGTTCCGCTTGTTCAGGAACATGTCATATCCTTCGGGCGCTTCGTCGAGCCGCAGGCTGTGCGTGACGACGAAACTCGGATCGATCTCCCCGTTCACGATCCTTTCGAGCAGCGGGCGGAAGTAGCGTTGGACATGCGTCTGACCGGTTTTTATCGTCAGCGCCTTGTTCATGAGCCCGCCTAAGGGAATCTTGTCGTCGAACCCGCCATAGACGCCGGGGACCGAGACTACGCCGCCGTTACGACAAGCCAGGATCGCTTCGCGCAAGACCAGAGGCCGGTCCGATTCCAACATCACCGCCTGTTTCGCGCGGTCGTAAGCATATGTGAGGCCTGGCTTATGCGCCTCCAGACCGACTGCGTCGATGCAGGAGTCCGGCCCTCGCCCGCCAGTCATCTCCGTCAGCGTGTCGTAAACATCGGCCTCTTCGTAATTGATCGTCTCCGCGCCGCCCTCCTTCGCCATGCGCAACCGTGCGGGAATGCGATCAATGGCGATGACGCGTTCGGCGCCCAGCATAAAGGCGCTGCGAATGGCGAATTGGCCGACGGGGCCGCAGCCCCACACAGCCACAGTGTCGCCGGCCTTAATGTCGCAATTTTCAGCGGCCATGTAACCCGTCGGAAAGATGTCGGAAAGAAACAGGGCTTGTTCGTCCGTCAACCCACTATCGACTTTGAACGCGCCGACATCCGCGAACGGCACGCGCGCGTATTCGGCCTGTCCGCCGGCGAAACCGCCGGTCAGATGCGAATAGCCGAAGATCCCCGCCGGAGAATGACCGAACAACTTCTCAGCCAGCCAGGCGTTCGGGTTCGAGTTCTCGCAAAGCGAATACATCTCTCTCTCACAAAAGAAGCAGGCCCCACATGAAATCGCGAAGGAGACCACCACGCGGTCGCCGACCTTCAACTTCTTGACCTCGCTCCCGACCTCGACGACTTCCCCCATGAACTCGTGCCCAAGGATGTCGCCCTTCTCCATCGTCGGGATGAAGCCGTTATAGAGGTGCAGGTCCGAGCCGCAGATCGCCGTCGTTGTGATCTTCACAATAGCGTCATGTTTATTGAGGATTTTCGGGTCAGGCACGTCCACCACCTGCACATCTCGTTTGCCATACCAACAAATTGCTTTCATCACACTCCTTTTCCTCGGAAAAACTGTTCGTAGTCCCGCCTTCAGGCGGAAGCTCGGGGTAAAGATCAATTCCGTGAATTCGCACTATTCCGCCTGAAGGCGGGACTACGAACTTTT
>DASUFM010000412.1:0-2488 GCA_036274535.1 Blastocatellia bacterium | reverse complement strand
CCGGCGTTCGATCACCAGAAACTCGCCGCCGCTCTCTCAGAATCTCTGCCTTCAGGCGCCTCAGGCTCATCGGGCGCCGGCGCGATCACCGCATTAAGGCTGCCTTTCAGCGAAATCACGTTCGTAGACTCTGAACGGGCGATCGAAGTCGACGCCAGAGGAGCGCGCTGGCGCTGTGATCTGACGTCTTATAAATGCAGAAAGTCCGACGCGCCGGGCGCCCGCCGCCTCGGCGGGCGGGCCGGCGGAGGCGTAGGCCCCCTCGGGACGCTCACCGGCATTCCCGGGCCGCGTTACAACTTTCCGCAAAATCCTGGCGCAAAGCTTTCGCCCGACGGCAAGTGGGAGGCATGGGTCAACAATTTCAACATCTGGCTGCGGCCAAATGGCAAGCGGGAAGGCGTCGCGCTGAGTTATGACGGTTCGGAGGGAAACTATTACGCGGCGGCGGCGATCGTCTGGTCGCCGGACTCTAAGATGATCGCGGCATACCGAGTGCGGCCGGGCTACCAGCGCAAAGTCCAGTATGTCGAGTCTTCGCCAGTCGATCAGCTTCAACCTAAATACCATACCGTTGATTACGCCAAGCCGGGCGACGCGCTCGACCAGCCGCAGCCTGTATTATTCAACGTCGAGACTAAAAAGCAGATCGTTATCGACGACACGCTCTTTCCGAATCCATACAATCTGTCGCGGCTCGAATGGCGCAAAGACAGCCGCGCATTCACGTTCGAATACAACCAGCGCGGACATCAGGTCTATCGCGTAATTGAAGTCGAAGCCGCCACGGGCAAACCGCGCGCGATCATCAGCGAAGAACCGAAAACGTTTTTCTGCCATTCGGGCAAGAAGTACCGCTACGATCTCGCCGACGGCCGTGAGATCGTCTGGATGTCCGAGCGCGACGGCTGGAACCACCTTTATCTTTATGATGGCGCGACCGGCAAGCTGAAGAATCAGATTACGAAAGGCGAATGGGTCGTGCGCGGCGTCGAGAAAGTGGACGAAGAGAAGCGCCAGATATGGTTCCAGGCCAGCGGCATGTATCCGGGCAAAGATCCATACTTCGTTCATTACTACCGGATCAATTTTGATGGGAGCGGGCTCACCGCATTGACCGAAACCGACGCCAATCACCAGGTGAGCTTCTCGGCGGATATGAAGTATTACGTCGACACATGGTCGCGCGTCGATCAGGCGCCGATTTCTGAATTGCGAGCCACTGCTGACCGGAAAGCGCTCGCGGAACTGGAGCGCGTCGATATTCAGGAACTGGTCAAGGCGGGATGGCGCGCGCCGGAGGTCTTCACGTCGCTCGCGCGCGACGGCAAGACCGATATCTGGGGCGTGATCTTCCGTCCGTCGAATTTCGACCCGTTGAAGAAATATCCGGTGATCGAATACATCTACGCCGGGCCGCAGGGCTCGTTCGTTCCGAAATCGTTCAGCGCTTATAACGGCATGCAGTCGCTGGCCGAACTCGGATTCATCGTCGCGCAGGTTGACGGCATGGGCACGTCGAACCGCTCGAAAGCATTCCACGACGTGGCCTGGAAGAACCTCGGCGACGCCGGCTTCCCGGACCGCATTCTGTGGCACAAGGCGGTGGCCGCGAAATACCCTTACTACGACATCAGCCGCGTCGGCATCTACGGCAATTCGGCCGGAGGACAGAACTCGCTCGGCGGGATGCTCTTTCATCCGGAGTTCTACAAGGTCTGCGTCTCGTCCTGCGGCTGCCACGACAACCGCATGGACAAAATCTGGTGGAACGAACAATGGATGGGATGGCCGCTCGGTCCCGAATACGCGGCTTCATCTAATGTGGATAACGCGAACCGTCTTCAAGGCAAGCTGCTGCTCATCGTCGGCGAAGTGGACACAAACGTCGACCCGGCCTCGACAATGCAGGTGGTCAACGCGCTGATCAAGGCCGACAAGACCTTCGATCTGCTCGTTATTCCCGGCGGCGGACATGGAATGGGCGGAGCCTACGGCGAGAAGAAGCGAAACGACTTCTTCGTCCATCATCTGCTTGGCGTCGAACCGCCTGACTGGAACAAGATGGAGAAGACCAAACCCCTGACGGCCGAAGGCAATTGAGCGGCCGTCAATTTATGGAGCGCGGTGACAAGCGATGCTGCTGGCGAATTCTTCCAGCCGCGTTAGCGGCTATTGAACATAGCCCGGCGTTTTAACGCCGGGAGACCGATTAGATAGCGATTTCAGTCGCGTCAGCGACGGTTGAAATGGATCGGCAATCTCAACCGTCGCTGACGCGACTGAGGCTGTGATTCATGATGGTCCCGGCGTTAATGGTGTTTGAAAATTAACTGCAACCATAAGCGCGATATGGAGTGCGGCGAGTTCTGATACCGCTGGCGAATTGTAGGTGGGACACATTTAAATTGTCCCACTTCTTTTCCGACTGATAAGTGGGACAATTTAAATGTGTCCCACCAAAAGACTTCATTTTTGAATTCGCCAG
>DASUFM010000411.1:0-2749 GCA_036274535.1 Blastocatellia bacterium | reverse complement strand
GGAGGTGATGGCGTCCCAGGCGCCTTTGAAATCCTTCAGACCCGGCTTTAAGTGGAGCGTATCACTGTGTAAAAGCTCCAGCCCTCTCAGAATGATTTGGATCTTCCCCGCCAGCTCATCCATCCCACCCATTTCAGTCCCAACGGAATCCAGGAGCGGGCCTATGCGCTCCAACGCCTCCAGTTCCTCTGAACTGGCGCTGACGGGAAGTCGTAGGGCCTCGGCTTTACTTATCACACCGGCATGCCTGCCGCGAAGCGCATCCGCCCCCGGTAAACACATCCACCATACGGCGATAACTAAGAGGAGGGCCAAAAGCCACGGCTTTCTCCAGCGTGACTTCGGAGCAGAAGACTTCGCGCCACGACGCTCCTCGCGCGGAGGTTTCGTCTCCATTTGCGGTTTGGAAGTTTGCCGTTTCGCCATAAGCGTATTTCCGCGCCAAAATGTATTCGATCCATCGGAGCCTGTCCAGTTCCACCGCCGACCATCCATACTTTGAACCTGGGTATTGAACCTGGGCATTGAACCTGGTTTATAGCGTGTGTAGAATGTCCGCGCAGTCAAATTCCACACAAGTGGCAAGAGGTCAGTTGTCCCTTCATAAGTGGCCTTTTGCTTCTGTTATCAGGCCTCAGAGACAACTATTCCGACTCGCCGAACCAACCATATGTCAGGAGCGGTTCCAGAGATCACAGACCTGCAGGCAAGGATAGTTATGACACCGAAAGAACGAGCAAAACAAGCGACAGAAAACCTGTTCACCAACAGCGCCGGCGAGAAGGCCGTCAGGCTCGCGCTGATCGGTCCCGACGGCCGCGACCTGGGCGGATGGGACTTTGATTCGGTCGCCGCCGCGATCGAGCGCCAGATCAAAGAAGCGACCGCCCAGCCGTTCGAAATCACCGGCGATCAACTTAAACAGGTCATGCCGAATCTGCCGGAAGCGAAGCGCGACAGCTATCTGCCGTTTCTCGTCACGGCAATGGAAGATCACAAGATCAATACGCCGCTCCGCGCCGCCGCCTTCCTGGCTCAGATCGCGCATGAGTCGGCCGAACTGAGATTTATGCAGGAGCTTTGGGGGCCGACGGCGCAACAGAAGAAATACGAACCTCCGAGCGACCTGGCAACCTCGCTCGGCAACACTCAACCTGGCGACGGCAAGCGATATCGGGGTCGTGGTCCCATCCAGATCACAGGGCGCGCCAATTACAAGAAGTACGGCGATCTGCTGGGCGTTGATCTGGTCGCTAATCCCGATCTGGCCGCACAGCCTGAATTCGCATTCCAGATTGCGGGCCTCTTCTGGAATATGAGGGGTCTCAATGAACTTGCAGACGCCGAGAACTTCACAACCATAACCAAACGAATCAACGGCGGGTTGACCGGACTTCAGGAGCGGGAGAGGTATTACGACGTGGCGAAGAAAGCGTTAGGCATTGCGCCGTGAGAGGGGCGCAAAATCATCTAAGCGCCAGGTTTTATCATGCCTGCGGCTCGCAGAAGATTTACGGCTTCGCCGCTGACGCAATAACAACTGGCATGGGCATTTGAAGAATTCCGTCTTTCCTGTAATTCTCCGCCGTCTCCTGAATTTCCGCGCGAATCGCATCAAGCGATGTCTTCGACTGCGCTCGCAGCAAACCTCCTGTTCTCGCCGTTCCTTTATAGAAGGCGTCGAACAAATCATCAGCCGATTTCAGCTTCCAGGTCATCGGGAACGGCGCCACTTCAGGAGACGCAAAACCCGCGGCGGTCAATGCGCGTACGCATTCATCCGCGTCGCTGAAGAGAAAAAACGGCGGTCCCTGAGGTAATGGAACAGAAGGATCGCCGTATTTTTCAATCGCATTCAAGATCAGCCTGAATCCGACGGCCTCACCAGGCTTAGCCCAGGCGGTAAATCCAAACCGCCCTTGCCGGCGCAAAATACGCCACGCCTCCGATAAGGCCAGCCCCGGCCGGGCGAGATGCAGTATGCCGAAGTTCATCACGGCCGCATCAAACTCTCCCTCGCTGAAAGAGAGACGTTCGACATCGTCAATTCGAAAATCGATTTCCGGGTAAAGCAGCCGCGCTTTCGCTATCATCGCCTCGGAGAAATCCACGCCGATCACGTTCGCGCCTCGCCGGCGCGCGGCGGCGGCGACATATCCCGGCCCGGTCGCCAAATCGAGCAGTGAGGTATTTTGTTCGACTTTGGCCGCGTCAAGTAAAGGGTCAATTGTCTGCGAAGTCAGACTCCCAAAATGGTCGTTGTAGGCGTCTACGGCGCCCTGCCATCCGACCAGTTCATAAGCTCGAAAAGCGTCATTATCAATCATCATTTCAGTCACCCGGTTTCCTGTAAAAGTATGCGGAACAACCAGAAGAATAGCTTTACCAACACAAAAAGCGCAAAGAACTATTGGACGCATCTTCGAGCCCTTCTTCACCACCAGGCCGCAGGGCGAAGGCACGGGCCTTGGATTGGACACCGTTTACCAGATCGTCAGGAAACATCAAGGCGAAATCAGTTTCCAATCCAAACCCGGAGCCACCTGCTTTCAAGCGCGTCTCCCGCTGGCGCTTGCCCAGAAACAATGAAAGTGTTCGTAGTCCCGCCTTCAGGCCAATGAGATTAAGTTAGCGAATAGTGGGCGTAAATCGTAACGGCGAAGCCTTTGGAGGCGCCGTTGCCTGGAACCGCTTTGGTAGTCATCCTGGATCCCACACGCTTCGGGGACGAAAGACCCGGTGGGTTCTC
>DASUFM010000410.1:0-5719 GCA_036274535.1 Blastocatellia bacterium | reverse complement strand
TGCGCCGGCATTCAAATGGACAAAGTGGAGTCATATGACGTATGAAATATGCCAGTCTCCCGCCCGGACGGCCATACTGGTCACGCCATGATTCCAGGCGCGCTTAAAATTGACAGTCCCTTCGGCCGGCGTTATAGTCCGCCGCGGGTGAAACCTATGACACAAACAAATGCTCCGCGACAGTCTTCTCAGGCTATTCCCCCAAAGTCCGCCTTGCTTGGAATAGATCTGGGTAGTAACCACATTCGTGTCGGAACGGTTGACCTAGTGGGACAGGTTCTGGCGTTCCGTCGCGAGCCTTATTCGGAAGAGGCGAAGAAAAAGCCCCGCGCGCTGGCCGATCAAATCCTGTCGGTATCCAGGCAGATGGCGGAAGATCAGGCGGCGACCGCGCCGGTCTCGGCGGTGGGCGTGGCTTTTCCCGGCCTGGTGAATCAGGCGACCCATCGCGTGATCGAACTCGCGCAACTGCCGAGCCTGGCGGAGATTGACCTGCGCCAGGAAATCACTCAGGCTTTCGGCGTCCCGGCGCATTTCGAGAACAACGCCAACGCCGCGGCCTACGCCGAAATGGCGATGGGGGTCGCGCGAGACGCCGGCGACTGGCTCTATCTTCATATAGGCGCCAACGTGAGCGCGGGCCTGGTCCTGAATGGACGGCTGCATCACGGCAAATCCGGGCTGGCGGGCGCAATCGGAAACATGAACGTTTACGTCGAGCACCCGGACGGTCTGGCGCCGCTACAGGCAATGGTCTCAGCCGAAAGCGTCGTCCGCCGCACGCGCGAAAGGCTGCAGAAAGACAGAACCTCATCGCTCTCCAAACTCGGAGCGATGGGCGGCTTCACCTATGATGACATCATTACTCAGGCGCATGCCGGCGACGATCTGGCCAAAATGATGCTTAGCCGCACGGGGGCTTACATAGCAATGGCCATCGCCGATGTCATCAACCTGCTCAACCTGTCTATGGTCGCCATCGGCGGCGCCCCGGCCGCGAGGCGCTTCCTGACTACCGCCGTCGCCGAAGGCGTCCGCGAACGCGCATTCACTGCGGCCGTCAGCGATTGCCGGGTCGTCGCGGCTGAACTGGAATTCGAAGCCGCCGTCATCGGCGCCGCTTTGCTGGCAGCCAGCTAGATTGCGGATTACAGCAGTTAGCCACAGAGGCACAGAGCCACAGAGACGAAGAGAAAGAGAGAAAAGCGACGCTCTCCATAAGATCTCCGCTGTCCCTTCCTCTCTTCTCCGTGTCTCTGCGCCTCTGTGGCTAAAATTCGCAATTTCAGGCCTTGGGATGCGCCTTGTCATAAACTTCCATCAGTTTGTCCATCGAAACATGCGTATATTGCTGAGTGGTTGAAAGCCTGACGTGGCCCAGCAACTCCTGGATCGCGCGGAGGTCGGCGCCGGCGTCGAGCATGTGCGTGGCGAACGAATGGCGCAGGCTGTGCGGGCTGATGTGATGAATGTCGGCGCAAATCTTGACGTACTTATCGACCATCCTTCCGACCGACCGCGTGGTGATGCGCGTCCCCTGATAGTTCATAAATACCGCCGCCGGATCCAGCTTTTCGGGATCGGCTTCAGCCAGCAGTTCGCCGCGAACGCCGAGGTAATCCTGCAAAGCCTTCCTGGCATGGTCGCCGAACGGCACGACGCGCTCTTTGCGCCCTTTGCCTTTGACGCGAAGGGTCTGGTTGTCGAAATCGATGTCAATGAGGTTGATGTTGACCAGTTCCGAAACGCGGATGCCGCTGGCGTATAGCAGTTCCAGGATGGCGCGGTCGCGTTTCCCAAGCGCGGTGTCGGTTTCCGGCGCTTCAATGAATTTGATCATCTGCTCGATGGTCAAATGGTTCGGGAGTTTGCTTTCGACGCGCGGGCTATGCACCAGGGTCGCGGGGTTCGATTCGAGTATACCTTCGCGGCAAAGGTGGCGGAAAAAAGTCCTGAGCGCGGCCACCTTGCGGTGTATGGAGCTTTTCTTCTTGTTCTGTTCATACAGCGAGGCCATGTATTCCCGGATCGTCAGATGGTCTATGTCCTGAATGTTTACCTCGCGGCGGAAGCCTTTGTTGTCGGGCGGCGCGACGTGATCGTAAAACTGGAGGAGGTCACTTTCGTAATTGCGCAACGTGTGGTCCGATGCGTTGCGTTCATATTTCAAATGCTTGATGAAATCATCAATATACTTCTGCATTCTGACTCCTACAGGACTTCCAGGACTTATAGGTCCTTTTGATGAATAATCCGCCGAACCATGTCTTTGAGGGCCTTTTCATTTTCGCATATAAATTCGATGCGGGCTGCGAAAATCGGCGGCGGTCCCGCGAATCCTGGTGGCAGATTTGCCGCGTCCTTCTCCGTCATGACGATCGCCTCAGCCCGGACTTCGCGCGCGCGTTCGACAATTTCCGACAACTCCTCGCGCGTGTAGCGGTGATGATCATCGAAATCGCGACGCAGAACAATCTCCATTCCCAGACCTTCGAGATCGGCGATGAATCGATCCGGACGCGCGACGCCCGACATGGCGGCGATTCGTTTTCGGGCGAAACCGGCGGGGCTGACGGCGCCGCCGCAGTCGAGCCTGATCAACTCCGTCATCTTATGATGAGCGTAAAAAACCGGCGCCCCCCCGCGCGCGAATCTCCCGACAGCATGTTCGAGCGCGTGACGATCGAAGGGCTGGTCGCTGCGCGTGACAATGACCGCGTCGGCGCGCCGCATCGCGGTGATTGGCTCGCGCAATCGGCCGAACGGGATCATCTTCGCCTGGTCGAGCGGTTCGGAGGCGTCTATCAACAACAGGTTCAGATCGCGCGCCAGCCGCATGTGCTGATACCCGTCGTCCAGAATGAAGACCGAAACCGGCGCGCGTTCTTCGAGCCACTTGCCCGCGGCGTAACGATCCCTATCCACGACCACTCGCGCGCCGGGGCATAGATTCGCCAGCAGATAAGGCTCGTCGCCGGACTCAGCCGGCCCGCATAGAATTTCCCTGCCGTTCGCGACCTCTACGAGGCCCCGGCTCTCGCGTTTGTACCCGCGGCTCAGGATGGCGACCTCACATCCTTCATCGCGAAGGAAACGCGCCAAAAACGCCACGCATGGCGTTTTGCCCGATCCGCCTACGGTCATATTGCCGACGCTGATCACCGGCGTGTTCAGACTACGGGTCTCGAAAAGCCTGTTTTCGTAAAACGCGGCGCGCGCCCGCACGCCCAGTTCGTAAAGTTTGGCGGGAGCGTAAATGAAGGGATAAACCACAGGCGGCAAAAACATAACTAAAACATACAAGAATTTCAGCCACGAATGAACACGAATAATCACGAATGTCGACGAAATTTGAGGCGAACGATTTATCAAAATCAGGGTGGGGATTCGTGTCTATTCGTGTTCATTCGTGGCTGAAATCCCTGCTCTTGAAATCTATAGATATTCAGCGATGATCTCAATGGTTCGCGCCGCCGCGCCGCGATTTTCGTCAATCGCGAGTCGCGCGTTCGAGCCGAGCGCCTCGGCGTAATCTTTATCGCTCAGCAGGCGCGCGAATGCGTCCCGCAATTCCCCGGTCAACGCGTCCGGGCCGGCGCGCAACTGAATGAGCGCCCCGCGGCGGAGAAACTCCGTGGCGATCTCGCGAAAATTTTCCATGTGCGGCCCGACGATGATCGGCTTCGCATAAAGCGCCGGCTCCAGAATATTATGCCCGCCTTTCGGGACCAGGCTTCCGCCGACGAAAACAGCCGAAGCGTAGCGGTAAAGCGCGGCCAGTTCCCCGACCGTGTCGAGCAGGATGACGTCGGCGCCGCCGCAATCCACACCGCCATCAACGCCTGCGGATGAGCGGCGCGCCACCAGCAATTGCGAAGATTTGCCCGAAGATTTAAGCGCCCGCGCCACGGAGTCGAATCTTTCCGGATGCCGCGGCGCGATGAGCAATCGCGCCCGCCCGAAGCCATTCTCTTTTCGCGCCTCTTCAAACGCGGAGAGGACCATTTCCTCCTCCCCTTCGGTCGTGCTGCCCGCGATGATCAGCGGCCCCGAAGGTCCATTGGAAGGATCGAGGGCGAGAGCTTTCGCCGTCTCGGCGACTTTCGGCGAATCACTCACGGCGCCTATCTCGAATTTCAGATTTCCCGTGACGGCGACGCGGCCGGCGGGCGCGCCCAATTCGATCGCGCGGCCGGCGTCCGGGCGGCTCTGCATGGCGAACCGTGTGACCAGTCCATATAACCGCCTGACGAAAAAGCCGAACTTGCGCGCACGCGCGAATGATCGATCGGAAACGCGCCCGTTAGCGACGATTACCGGGATCTCCCTGGTTTCGCATTCGCTCAAAAAATTGAGCCACAGCTCCGATTCCATCAGGATGACAACTCGCGGTTTGATCGCGTCCAGCGCGCGCCGAACACTGAATTTCCAATCAAATGGGAAATAACAAACCCGGTCGGCTTCGGTCAGACGCGAACGCGCGACGGCCTGACCGGTCATGGTCGTGGTCGAGACAATCAAACGATATTGCGGAAAACGCGCTCTCAGCCCGGCGATCAGCGGCTTCGCGGCCAGCGCCTCCCCGACCGAAACCGCATGAATCCAGATCGCCGGGCGCAAGCCTGACCCCGTTTCATCGTTCACTTCCTCGGGCGGCAAAAACCCCAGTCGCTGACTGAGGCCGCTCATGTATTTGCGATTGAACAGGGCATGGTAGATGAAATAAGGAAGCATCGCGATCGCCGCGACGCCTAGCAGAAAGCTGTATATGAAACGCATCTTTCGGTGTCCTTGACCCACTGCGGGCGGCTTGGATAAATTCATCGCCGGCCTCGCTCCTCTTTAAACATATTACATTATCGCGAGCGGCGCCATAACGTCGCCGCAAACATCAGGCAAAGGAGTATACGCTTGCATTTTTCGCCTTCTCAGATCGCGCGGCCGTCATTGATCGCCGTCCTTTTGATTCTCATCTTCGGGCCCCTGGAGATAATTTCTTTAAGCCAACCGTCGAGAACCCCGAAGAGATCGTCTCCGCGTAAGATCAGCTTCGCCGAGGCTCAAAAGATGCTCGCCAATGAAAACGAAGGCAATTTGAGCAAACAACCCGGAAAATTCAGCAGGACGAAGTTGAGCGGAGGCCAGGTGCTCGAACTCTATTATCCGATAACCGCGCCCGACCCGCGAAAAAGACTCAGGCCGACGACCGTGCCCGGTTATGGCATGCTTTACGAATCGGAACTGGCTTACAAGGACGCGAATCGCGTTCCACACGTGCTGGAGGATTTGATCCCCGACGGCCACAATCTGGTCAACGACATCCCGCAACTGGTCGGGAAGCTCGAAAAACGCCTCCGCATGGGCGCGAGCAAACTGGATTATTCGCGCGCGAGCCTCAGACGCGTGGACACTTATCTGGCCGGTTACCTGAGATCGCATTCGACGATGCAAACCGATCCGCAATTGTTTCAGGAGTTGACGGCGTATTACGGAGAGACTCTGCGGCGAACGGTCGGCGGCGAGTGGCGAGTCCGCAAAGACGAAACATCAAAATATCCCGAACCCAACATCATAATCAGCGGCGGGAGTGGGAAGGAAATCAAACCCTGGAGCGGCCTCGTCACCGTCCTCTACGATGAGGAAAAACGCGGGGCCGGATTGACGAAACTCTTCGACGCTGATTTAGAGGCTGCAAGATAGCCACAGAGGCGCAGAGACA
>DASUFM010000409.1:0-2613 GCA_036274535.1 Blastocatellia bacterium | reverse complement strand
GAGTAAACTACTCGCGCCACAACTTTAGTAGATATGAAGAGGGTCAAGTCACTGCTCTGCTTCCTATGTATGGCCGCGGCGTCCGCGCCATTTTTCAGGAACGCCGCCGCCAATCAGGACATTGATTTCGCGCGAGATATTCAACCGATCTTCGAGGCGGCCTGTTACAAGTGTCACGGGCCGAAGAGCGCGCGAGGCCAACTGCGGCTCGACGGCAGAACGCCGGCGCTCAAGGGCGGAGTCTCAGGCGCGGCGATCATCCCAGGCGACGCCAAAAAGAGCCTGTTGTTGAGGCGCATTCTTGGCGAAGACGGCGAGGCTCGCATGCCCATGGGCGGCGATCCGCTCGACGCCGCGCAGATCGAACTGATACGCAAATGGATCGATCAGGGCGCGAAGTGGCCAGGCGCAGGAACGGAGAGCGCCATACAGAAACACTGGTCGTATATCAAACCTGTTCGGCCGCCACTGCCTCAGGTCAAAAACCGAAGTTGGGCGCGCAATCCGATCGATCATTTCATTCTGGCGCGATTGGAGAAGGAAAACCTCGCGCCGTCGCCCGAAGCCACGAAAGAAACGCTGATTCGCAGGGTCTATCTGGATCTCACAGGACTGCCGCCGAGCCCGAGGGAGGTCGATCAATTCCTCGCCGACGCGTCGCCGGACGCTTATGAAAAACTGGTCGACCGGCTGCTGGCCAGCCCGCATTACGGCGAGCGATGGGCTCGCCCCTGGCTGGACCTGGCTCGATACGCCGATTCCAACGGCTACGAGCGGGATACGCCGCGCCTGATGTGGAAGTACCGCGACTGGGTCATCAACGCGCTCAACAAGGACATGCCCTTCGATCAGTTCACGGTCGAACAGATCGCGGGAGACATGCTTCCCGCGGCGACGATCGATCAGAAGATCGCCACCGGCTTCCACCGCAACACGATGCTCAACCAGGAAGCCGGCGTCGATGACGAAGAGGCGCGATGGGAGACGTTGATCGACCGCGTTAACACTACGGGGACCGTCTGGCTGGCGGCGACCATCGGCTGCGCGCAATGCCACAATCACAAGTACGACCCGTTTACGCAGAAGGAGTATTACAAGCTGCTGGCCTTCTTCGACAACGGTGAATACACGACATATCAGCAGCCGGGCAATGAAGGATGGGTGGTCGAGCCTGAAATCGAGATGCCGGCGCCGGAGCAGGCCGCCAGACGCGCCGAATTGCAGGCCGAGATCAAAAACCTCGAAGAACGCCTCAAGACCGTCACGCCCGCGCTCGCGGCGGCCCAGACCAATTGGGAGCGCAAGTTCACTGAAGCTCAGGCCGATTGGGTCTCGCTCAATCCTTCGGAAATATCCGCCGATAATGGGACCACGCTGACCAGACTGGATGACGGGTCGATTCTGGCGACGGGCGCGAATCCCGATAACGAGACCTACACCGTCGTCGCCAAAGCCGGACTGCAAGGCGTCACAGGCATCAGGCTGGAGGCGCTGCCGCACCAGAAATCGCCGCGCGGCGGGCCGGGGCGCGACATTTACGGCAACTTCATCCTCAACCGTTTCGAGGTCGACGTTTCGCCAGCCGGCTCGCCGGGCGAAACGCGCAGGCTGAAATTCAAAGAGGCGAAAGCCGACGAGTATCTGGACGCTTATCGCGGAACGTCGGCCCCTACGAATTTCACTCCGGCTAACCTGCTGGATGAGACGAGCGAAATCGGATGGGGAGTAGACGCGCTGAAACGTGACGAACGGCTCAGCTATCAGCTGGTCGTCACGCTCGATAAGCCTTTAACTACCGCGGGCGAAGCGCTACTCAAAATCAGGTTGAAATTCGGCTCGGAGTTCAACCGCAGGCAGAGCATCGGGCGCTTCCGCCTCTCGATCACATCGACGCAGGATCCGACCTTCGTCGCCAGCCTGCCGGCGGAGTTGCGTCCCATTCTCGCCGTCCCTCCCGACCGGCGCGGCGCCACGCAAAAAGCGGCGCTGACCCAGGAGTTCCTTGCGACCACTCCACTGCTCAAGGCGGAGCGTGACCGGCTCGCCAAACTGCAGGAGGAGTTATACGCGATCAGAATCGACAGGGCGCTGGTGATGAGAGAGCGGGCTTCGTTCGAGCGGCCCTCGACCTTCCTGCGAGCGCGAGGCAGTTATACGAATGTCGGCGAGAAAGTCTATGCGGACACGCCCGCCGTTCTGCCGCCGCTGCCTGCCAATCGAATGCCCAATCGGCTGGGGCTGGCTTACTGGCTGGTTGATGAAGAGAACCCGCTCACCAGCCGCGTGACGGTCAACCGGCTCTGGGAACAAATCTTCGGGCGCGGCATTGTCGAAACCAGCGAAGATTTCGGGACACAGGGCGAGCGCCCAAGCCATCCGGAGTTGCTCGACTGGCTGGCGGTTGAGTTCATGGAAGGTGGAATCAGCGCCGCGAGCGGTAGCGAGCGGGTTGGCGACGCAAAAGGCTCGCTCGCTACCGTTCGCGGTACTGAGCCCTGGAGCCTCAAAGACATGCTTCGATTGATCGTCACATCAGCGACCTATCGCCAATCATCCGTGACGACCGCGGCGCTGCGCGAGCGCGACCCTTACAACCGCCTGCTGGCGCATGGC
>DASUFM010000408.1:0-4569 GCA_036274535.1 Blastocatellia bacterium | reverse complement strand
ACTGCAAATGTGCGGAGAAGAGCCCGGAGTAATATCCATATGTTACAAAGGAGGGTTGTTGTTCCAGGTTTGCAATAGCCGGATCCTGACGGCTTCACCCAGGCTCTGATTCAATTGATAGACGCGATGATGGCTGTATATGTTTCTGCGTCAGGCAGTGTCAATCGATTAACTGTTAATCGCGGCCGTACTATTGCCGACTCTTGAAACACAAAGCGATCAGCAGGTTGCAAGGCGCGACGGGCGGTAAAGTAACTGTTAATCAGGCTCGTAAACGATGATCACGCTCGAGCTGAGGTGAGAGATGTTCGCATTCCTATTGAGACTCCAGGTTGAGATCGCCCATTCTCGCGAGCGGCTGAGCCATCTTCCGGCGCATATCGCTGTCGTTGAGATTTACATCCCGCTCAATTCACGGTATAGATGCGGAAATTTATCTCCCTCGTAATTTGGATAATATCAATGGAAGAAGCGCATACTAATCAGAATGAGCGACATAACGATGTAAATCCGCCGGCGCTGTCAGCCAAAATCGATCGCGTGATCGACGAGGCCATCGCTTCCGATCGCATCGTTGGCGCCGTGGTTCTTATCTCACGTGACGGCAGGCTGGTTTATCAGCGCGCGGCGGGCATGGCGGATCGAGAGACCGGACAGGCGATGCGATTGGACACATCGTTCCGTCTCGCTTCATTGACCAAGCCCATCGTCTCGACCGCCGCGATGATCCTGTTAGAACGCGGCCAGTTCTCGCTTGAAGATCCGGTAACCCGGTGGTTGCCAGACTTTCGTCCGGCCTTGTCGACTGGCGTTCGCCCTGTAATCACAATTCGCCAATTGCTCACCCATACGTCCGGGCTGAATTATGGCTTTTTGCAACCGCCGGGCAGCGAATACCATCGAGCAGGCGTCTCCGACGGGATGGATGAACCGGGACGCTCAATGGAAGACAATCTTGCCCGTCTGGCGTCAGTCGCCTTGATGTTCCGTCCGGGCGCCGCGTGGCAGTATTCTCTTTCCCTGGATGTTCTGGGGGCGGTGATCGAGCGGGTCAACGGATGCGCGCTCCCCGAAGTTGTAGAGCAATTGGTAACCGAACCGCTGGGAATGAAGGATACCGGCTTCGCGGTTCGCGACGCTGACCGTCTGGCAATCCCATACGCCGACGGCCCTGACCGGCCGGTCCGCATGAGCGATCCACACATCGTGCCCTTCGCGGACGGAGCGGGCATTGCGCTGGCGCCGTCACGCGTGTTTGACTCAAGCTCCTACCCCTCCGGTGGCGCCGGCCTGGTGGGTACGGCGCCGGAATTCCTTCGGCTCCTCGAGACTTTGCGCAATGGCGGCGGCTCGCTGTTAAAGCCAGATACGGCGGCCTCGATGATGCGCAATCAAATCGGCGACCTGCCGGTCAACGCGCGCGGACCGGGTTGGGGCTTCGGTTTTGGCGGCGCCGTATTGAAGGATCCGGCACAGGCAGGATCGCCGCAGTCCGCCGGCGCCTGGGGATGGGGCGGCGTTTACGGCCACTCCTGGTTCATTGACCCGGCGCAAAAGCTGATTGTTGTAGGGCTGACCAACACGACGATAGAAGGAATGGCCGGCCGTTTCCCGACCGACTTGAGAGACGCCGTCTATGACTGACTTCATCATTTCTTCGGGGGAACCCTCCAGTTACGGCAAGCATACTTATAAATAGCCTCGACAGGCGTGTCTGGAGGGACTTCATCCCACTTGGTTAATTCTGACAGGTTCCGCCTATTCTCTTCTCTATTGTCGCTCCAGAACCATCGTATAGTGCGCTGTAATTTCCGAGGGCAATCAAACTCGTCCAGCGTTTTACGCACCCTTGGCCGATTGTCTTCGCCCCCGGTGTCCTCTGACAGATATAAAACAAGCAGCTTAGGATATTCCTTACCGTCCTCATAAGGATAATCCTTTACGAAGAGGGCGACACTGGGCTCTCCATACTGTTTGTCATCCTTCTGTGTGGAAGTCTTCTCGTCCTTGTAGGTCACAGTGATCAGCTTCCATCCATGCTGTTCGATCCGCGTCTGACCTATAACATAACCCCCTGATAATATTAGTGGGAGTAGAACCATCCTGACCATCATCTTCATGTATTGCTCCTGTAGCTGGTAGTTGTTTCCACGGGGATTTGATCTGATCTCGTCGCTCCTCCATCCTTCGATTAATGTCCTCGACTTCCATTGGAACTCTTGACTCAGCTATCCTTCAGCCTGACCACACATTAAGTGACGAAAGGCTCGGAGAGTTGATCAACAGTGATGGCGTCTTGAAGGTGTTTTGAGAATGAGGTCCATCCTTGGATATAGAACTACACCGTCGTATTGGTGACGTTTTGAGGCAGAACTGTTCCTTGACGGATTGGGGGGAGAGATATTTGAGACATGATATGACGTAGCTCCTTCTGATGAAGGCAGTCGCTCAACTCAACGTCTCTATGAGCCTATCGAAGAGCTAAGTCATTGATACTAAAGGATTGATGGGCTTGCCGCGACTCGAACGCGGGACCTACTGCTTAGGAGGCAGTCGCTCTATCCACCTGAGCTACAAGCCCTGAAAACGCCAACAATACTTATCACGCTCCGCCGTCTCGCGCAAGTTCACTGCGGTTCGGACGAGTTTACGCGCCTTCCTCATTTTCGCGTTTTCACAAGAACTTCAAGAGCCGATTTTAAATTCGGATACTTGAACTGGTAGCCGGTATCCTGCGCGACTCGCGGGACGGCGCGCTGGCCGCTGGTTACGACTTCGGACATTTCTCCCAGCAGCGCGCGGAGGGCGAATTTGGGAATGGGAAAGAAGGCCGGGCGATTCAATGCGGCGGCCAGTTCCCTTGTGAACTCCTTGTTGGTCACAATGCCTGGCGCGACTCCATTGATAGGGCCATTCACAGCCTGCGCCGCCAGCGCATGCAGAAAAATTCCGGCGATGTCGTCGATGTGAATCCACGGGAACCATTGCCGCCCGTCACCCACGCGACCGCCCAGTCCCAGTTTGAACGGCAATAACATCTTTTCGAGAGCGCCGCCAGACGGGCTTAGAACGACGCCTGCTCGCACAAGCGCGACTCTGACGCCCAGTTCGCGCGCGCGCGCGGCCTCGGCTTCCCAGTCAAGACAAAGCTCGCTCAAAAAGCCGGCGCCGGGGTTTGAGCTTTCATTCAGGATTTCATCTCCGCGATCACCGTAAAATCCGACCGCCGAGGCCGAGACGAGAATTTTCGGCGGGCGCCGCGCCGCGCGCATTCCGGCGACCAGGTTTTGCGAGCCTTTCACGCGCGAATCACGAATGCGCCGCTTCTGCTCCTCAGTCCACCTTGCCGCCACCGGCTCTCCGGCCAGATGAATGACGGCTTCGACGCCGTCCCATGCTTCCGCCGGAGGAAGTCCGGCTGTGGGTTCCCACTGAAAAGCGATGACTCCCGCCAAATCCATAGCCGCGGCCGCTCTGAGCGGGCGCCTGGATAAGGCCACAACCTCGCGCCCTTCTTCTATCAGCAACCGGCAAAGGTTGCGGCCGATAAGCCCTGTCGCTCCTGTCATCAAAATCTTCATTCTGAAAATCGGTTCGAATGGTTTCGGGGAAAACCTCAAGTAAAACTCAAGAGTAAAAAAGTAGAGTGCGCATGTAGAACATGGAGGTCAAGCTTTCCTCCGCGAAAACACAGATATATAATCCCCCGCGTCTATCCCTGCAGCTAAACCAACGCTACCCCCAGCATCCGACTACCTCACGGAAGGAGATAGCCATGGCCATGCCTCTGGCTAATCACATCGGCGGTCGCCCTGAGGCCTTGATCAACGGGAAGGGAGAGCCCGGGCGCGCCCGGGAATCGATACAGCCACACGGAGCGGCGCTGGTGATCAAAGAACCTGAGTTGACGATTCTTCAGGTGAGTTCGAATACCGGGCAGCATTTCGGTTTCGCGCCTGAAGAACTGCTCGATCAGCCATTGGCGTTGCTGCTCGGCGATATGGAAGTCGAGCGCATGCGCGACCAGTTTTTATCGAAAGACCTCGACGCCACGCCCCATTATCTGCCCGCGGCTCGAATCGGTAAAGACGCCAGACTCTTCGAGCTGGCGATTCACCGGCGCGGAGGGGCGTTGATCCTCGAGTGTGAGCGGATGCCTGACGACGCGAATGCGCGGCTCGCCTTTACCGCTTCGCTCAATAGCGCGATCGCGCGGCTGCAAGGCTCCGAGAGCGTGGGTAAAGCCTGCCAGACGGTCGCCGACGAAGCGCGGCAATTCACCGGCTTCGATCGCGTGATGATCTATAAATTCAAAGAAGACGGCTCCGGGACCGTGATCGCGGAATCGCTCGGCGGAGATTTTAAACCATGTCTGGGGTTGCATTACCCGCCGTCAAATATAACGCAACAGGCGCGGGCTATTCATCAGAGTGGAGGGCGGAGCGGCCGTATGCTTATGAAGGTCGCCGTGGCTGATCAGGGGGTTTCGATGGCTCCGCCAGTCAATCCGGGCGCGCGCGCGCCGCTCGATATGAGCTGCGCCGTGACGCGCGATCTGGCGCCCGCTTA
>DASUFM010000407.1:0-2754 GCA_036274535.1 Blastocatellia bacterium | reverse complement strand
ACATTCGTGATCTGAACGGCCTGGAAGCTGCGACATCACAGCTTCCGCTCATCGGCTTTACCGTTTTATGGCGACTGGAGGGGATACGCGTCAGTCATCCAGATCTGGAGCAGGCGCTGCAGGCGGCGGGCTTCGAGAAGTACCTGCCCGATCCGCCAACGCCGCGCGTGGCATTGCGCCGCGCCCTGGCGGAATGGATCAAGACTAAACAGCGGACCGCCCAAACTTTGCAATTTCAACCGTGGGTTGAAGACCAGGAGGAGAATGGCGGCGGCCGGAGGCGAACGCTGATTCGAGTCATCGATCGCGCCGGCAGCGAGCATCTTGTCTATGCCCTCGTCGCTGAAGACATCGATTTCAGCGCGCTCGGCCTGTCTTATGGCACGGCGCTGCGCATCCTGCTGAACAAAAAGACCGGCGAGATGATCTGCACGACCGACGCCGAGGGGGTGATCGACGCTCAGCGAGAAAGCCAGCAACTCACTGACGAGCTTATGCCGTATTGGCGGCAATACCGCGATTTGTTCATCGCGCGCGACCTGTCTCAGATGGTGCGCGAGATCATTGGCGGAATGAACGCCGTCTCACTTCGCCAGGCTGGTGGAGTTTATTTCGTGCCTGAAAGCGAGAGCGATGCGCTGTTTCGCCTGCGCCAACTGATCGCCGGCATTCCACAAACCGCTGGGCCAGGGTCTTTCGTTTGCGCGCTCGGCGTTCCCGACGCGGTCGAGGCCAGGCGCGGGCTTTCCAAAGCCGTGCATGCAGGGTTGCTGGATGAAATCAATTCGCTGCGGAGCGATCTCGGCCGCCTGGGCGAATCCGGGGAACGTCTGCGGGAGAAAACTGTCGCGCAGCGCCTGGTCATCTATAAACGGCTCAAGGCTAAAGCCGAGATGTACCAGGACCTGCTCGGGATGCGACAGGATGAGATACGAGCTGAGATCGCCGGATTGGAACGTGAAGCGGTCAACCTGCTCGCGGCGGATTCCGTTCCTCTCAACTCTGCGACCTCGCAACCGCCTGCGACTCTCTTCGCTGAATCCATGTTAGCGACGGTTTGACTTCAAGCAATAAGACTCGTTCACGAGGCCGCATGAAGAGAAGCGCGGGCGGAGTTTCTCCCTTGTCTCCGCTTCGTATCTACTCCTCTGTGCGGCTTCGTGGACGAGTCGCCGGGAAGAAGCAACGAACATCCAGGTCGATCGTAATCTGTTCCTGAGCGAATTCCATTACCTGCAGGGAGTGGCTGCGACGAAACAAATCATTCCGATCCTCTCGCATCTGTTGATTGAAACCAGCCACAGCAAAATCACGATGCGCGCCACGGACCTGGACATGTCAATCACGACCGATTGTGACGCCGTTGTGCGCGAGCAGGGATCAATCTGTTTGCCCGCCCCCAAGTTGATGGAGACGCAAGGAGGTTGTTATGGCGATTCCTGATCCGATCAAAACGAACTTCCATACTTTGGGTAAGGCATTCGAGAAAGGAGATATCGCGCTGCTTGAATGCCGAGACCGCAACACGGGTGAACCTGCATACGCCATCTGCGCGATCAATATTCTCCGGCAGGCCGACCACGAACCGGAGATAGAAATGGTTCCGTTCGGAGTGATGTTCAGCCATGACCCCTATGAGACGCTCATTCCGGCCAGTGACTCTGAATTCGATGATCTCGTAAAGATAGAGAAAATGAAGGCTGCCGGCAGTAAGCGGGAACGGAAGCGGGCGAGCCGCTCGCAGGATTGAGCTTGAGTCTCAGGACTCGAGCTGGAGGGAGGGCGGCTTCTCGCTCCGCTCCTTTAACGTGTCCGGCGGAGTGTAGATGGTCCAGCCTTCATTCGTTTCGCCCATCGCTTCAAATATGCATGCGGGCGACAAGCCCTGCGAAGCGAGGATCGGTTACGACGATCATTACGATTGTCGCCGCTTCTGTTCGTCCAGGAATCCTTCCACCAAATTGACACCAAGGGAGAATGTTTATGTCCACTTTACAGATTAACGATCTGATTAATCCGGCGCGCCTGCGGCTAGGCATCAAACGCGCTTTTACTGGGGATATTCATGAAATTCTCAGCGAGGCATTTCAAAATTCAGCCAGGGCAGGCGCGCGAAATATCTGGATCATCACTGACGAGAGGGGGTTCACTTATCAGGACGACGGGTGCGGCTTGCGCGATGAGTCCGACTTCGAGGCCCTGTTGAAACTCGGGGAGTCCGGATGGGAGCAGCGCGTCCAAGAAGCGGAACAACCGCTCGGGCTCGGCGTATACAGTCTTTTTGCACACGACGAAATCGAGTCGGTGACCTTCAGTTCGAACCTTCTTTCTCTGACACTCGATACGCGGCTTTGGTGGGACTTGCAATACGCCGCAAGATGGAGAGAGAACATAAGGACTATCTGCTTTCCCGTTCCAGGAATGAATATCGGCGTCGTGTGCTCCAAAGCGCTTACTGAACAGCTCGTCAAGGCCCTGACTGATCCCTGGCTAATCTATTGATCTCCCGCCCGTGGCTATATTGGTCTACTCACCATAAAGATCAACGACACGGTCGTAAATACGAGTGTCCCGGAGGATGCGACGCCGAGCGTTCCACTGATCAACACTTCTTACCAAAACAATCGTTTGGTCATCGGTCTTTACGGAAGGGAGGGATACACGACCCAGAATGGCATCTGGGTAAATTTCTTCGGCCAGATGATTCCAGTGGATCAATACAGCCGTTTCCAGGCTTATCTTGAAGTCAGGCAG
>DASUFM010000406.1:0-9893 GCA_036274535.1 Blastocatellia bacterium | reverse complement strand
CAACCACCAACCACTAAATAACAGTCCCATCAGTAATCGTCGCGCCTTTGGGAATCACGACAATGCCATCGCGGATGTAGTAATTGTCGCCGTCGAAGTTCTGGCGTCCGGCCTCGTTGAGGATGCGGACGTTCGACCCTATACGCACGTTTTTATCGATGATGGCTCTGCGAACGACGGTGTTTTCGCCGATTCCGATCCAGGGCAATCCGTGCTGGCGGTCATCGGCCAATTCTGGCAGTGACTGGTAATAATCGGCGCCCATCATGAGCGTGTCTTCGAGCCGCGTTCCGCTCTCGATGCGCGAGCGGATGCCGATGACGGAGTGGATGATCGCCACGCGATTGAGGATGCAGCCGTCGGAGATCAACGAGTCTTTGATGTCGCAATCGGCGAATTTGGTGCTGGGCAAATAACGCGGGTCGGTGTAAATCGGCGCGTCGGCGTCGAAGAGGTTGAATTTCGGCATCACCGAGGCGAGGTCCAGATTGGCGTTGTAAAACGAACTGATAGTCCCTATGTCTTCCCAGTAACCGTTGAAAAGATAAGCCTGAACGTTGTACACGCCGATGGCCGTGGGAAGCACATGGTGGCCGAAATCCTTTTGCTTATCATCTTTGAGCAATTCGCGCAGCGCGTCGTATTTGAAAAGATATACGCCCATCGAGGCGATGAACGGCCTGCGTTCGGCGTCGTCCGGGCCCAGTCCGAGTTTCGTAGTATCCACGCGCATCGCGTCCAACGGGTCGCCGGTCGGTTTTTCGCTGAATTCGATGATCCGCCCCACGTCATCAGTCTTGAGCAGGCCGAAACTGGACGCGCGTACGCGGTCGGTGGGAATCACCGAAACCGTCACGTCGGCGTTCTTCTCCAGATGTTGATTGATGAACCTGCGGTAATCCATCTGATACAGGTGATCGCCGGACAGAATCAGCACGTGGCTCGGATCGAATTCGCGGACGTGAACCATGATCTGGCGCACGGCGTCCGCCGTGCCTTGAAACCAGTTTTTGTTTTCGGGCGTTTGTTCGGCGGCGAGGATTTCGACGAACCCGTCCGAAAATCTGCTGAACCTGTATGTGCGCGCGATGTGCCGGTTGAGCGACGCCGAATTAAACTGGGTCAGGACGTAGATATAATGAAGATTCGAGTTGATGCAATTGGAGACGGTGATGTCAACCAATCGATATTTGCCGCCGAGCGGCACGGCGGGTTTTGAACGCTCTTTCGTGAGAGGAAAAAGTCGGGCGCCGACGCCGCCGCCCAGGATGATGGATAAAATTTGTTTGGTCATATGATTCCTTCTTAGCTTGGCTCATCAGACAGACTGAGCTAAGCTTGGGCGCCGGTGAGCATAAGAGAGCAATTACCGTTTTTCAAGGACATGATTTCAATTACGCCTGTAATCGAAGAGGCCGTTCGCGCGCGCCGTGGAGCGGTCGCGCTGGAATCCACGGTCATCGCGCACGGGCTGCCTTTCCCACACAACGTCGAAACGGCGCGCGATTGCGAAGCCGAAGTCCGGGGCCAGGGCGCGGAGCCGGCGACCATCGGAATCGTCGCCGGTCGCGCCGTGGTCGGATTGACCGATCGACAGATTCAATCTATCGCCCGGAGTTCCGGCGTGGTGAAAGCCAATCCGGCGAATCTGGCCCAGGTGATAGCCTCAGGAGAATGGGGCGCGACGACGGTCGCGGCGACTTTGCATCTGGCAAATCTTGCCGGGATCAAGGTTTTCGCCACCGGCGGTATCGGCGGCGTTCATCGCGGCGCCTCCGACAGCTTCGACATCTCGGCGGATCTGATGGCCTTGGCGCGGTACCCGGTAATCACCGTCTGCGCAGGCGCGAAAGCGATTCTCGATTTGCCCAAGACGTTGGAAGTCCTTGAGACTCTGGGCGCGCCGGTGATCGGCTATCAGACCGACGAACTCCCTGCGTTCTATTCGCGTTCAAGCGGAATCAAATTAGACGCGCGCGCCGAGAACGCGCTGCAAATTGCCAGGATCGCCACGGCGCATTGGCGCATGGGATTTTCAACCGGCGCGCTTGTAGTCGCCCCGGTTCCCGCTGAAGATGAAATCCCGGCGAACGAAATTCAGGACGTGATTGATGAAGCGCTGGCGGCCGCCGCGCGCGAAGGCGTCACCGGCCGCAACGTTACGCCTTTCCTGCTTTCCAGGATCGCGGCGAAAAGCGGAGGACGCGCGCTCCGCGCAAACGTCGCATTGTTAAAGAACAACGCGCGAATAGCCGGCGCAATCGCTGTTGCGCTGGCCGCCGAGGAGAAAGAGTGAACCTTAAAGATATACGCGGACTTTTCGATTACACCGAATACGCCAACGGCCTCGCGCTGGACGCCGCCGAAAAACTGACGGAAGAACAGCTGCGATACGACTTCAAAAGCAGCCACGGCTCCATTCACGGCACGCTCGTTCATACCGCCGGGGCCGAATGGGTATGGCTCGAACGATGGAAAGGGACGTCGCATTCGCGCATCTGGACAGCCGATGATTTCGCCGACGTCGCGGCGCTGCGTTCGCGGTGGCGTGAGATCGACGCCGAGCGACGTGAACTGCTCGATGGTTTGACCGAGGAGAAGCTCCATCAGGAGCTGAGTTACAGAAGCCTCAAAGGCGAGCCGTTCACTTTCCCGATCGTCCAACAGATGCAGCACGTCGTCAATCACTCGACGCTCCATCGCGGCCAGGTCGTCGGAATGATCCGCCAGCTCGGCGTGCAGCCGCCGGCGGTGGATCTGCTCTATTACCTGATCGCGCGAAAAAGTTCGTAGCGCCGCTTTATGACGCCATCAAATTGCGCCGCCAAAGACAGCCGCAAGCTCTTCCTCTCCAGAATCAACTGCCAGCTGCAGCGCTAATTTGATGTGATACTGCGGCGTCGCTTCAGGGCGGGCGCTTGGCAATTGCCCATTGCCATTTAGCGCCTTGACTTTGTAAACTCTTTTGAGTCACTGATAGTTGGTAAGCCGAGCGCTGAGTGGCGCTCACAACAAGGGAAGTGTAATGCGGGTATACAAAATGAGTCAATTATTTATCAGGCCGGCGTTATTGCTGGCGTTCCTGTTTATTAATGCGGTGGCGGTCAGCGCCCAAACCGATCTCAATAGGGCGATCAACGGCCTGCAGGCGAAATACAATAAGATTACGTCCCTGTCGGCTGAATTTTCGCAGATTCACACCGAACGCGGCCAGCGCGAGAGGCGCGAAAGCGGCCGTCTGTTGCTCAAAAAGCCGGGCAAGATGAAGTGGAATTACATGTCCCCTGAAGAGAAACTCTTCATCTCCGACGGCAAATATCTTTTCGAATACGTCAAGTCGGATAATTACGCCACTCGCAGCACGGTCTCGGACTCCGAAGATTTGCGCGCGCCTTTCGCATTCCTGCTCGGGCAAGGCAATCTGCGGCGCGAGTTCAGACGCATTGAATTCGCCAAAGAATCTCCTCTCAAAGCGAATAACAAAGTGTTGCGCATGCTCCCCAAGCATCTCCAGGATTTCGAAGAACTGTTGATCGAGTTCGACCCATTCAGTTTTGAGATGTACCGGCTCTCGATCGTCAAAGGGGGCGGCGAGCGCTCTGATTTTATCTTCTCGGACATAAGGGAGAATGTTTCCGCGCCATCCGCCGAATTCGTATTCAAAGCCCCTGCGGGCGTCGAAATCAGAAACAATTGATGGCGCCGAATGACGAAACCACACATCTTCTCCGACTTCGACGGCACCATCACTGAAAAGGACACGCTGGTTTTCCTGGCGACGCGGCTGGGCGGGGGCGAAGAGATGGTTAACGCCATCGGTCGCTTGATCGGCGAGGGCAAGCTGAGCCTGCGCGACGGCATAGCCGCCGAAATGCGCAGCATCCGCGCGCCCTTCGCCGAAGCCGAGAAATTGTTGCGCGAAGAGGCGCCGATCGACCCCGGATTCGCGCCTCTCGCTCATTGGCTCACAGAGAAGAAAATTCCCCTGACCGTCCTGAGCGCCGGTTTCCATCAAATCATCGATCTATTCATCTCGCGCGATGAATTCCCCGGCCTCGAAATCCTGGCGAACCAGCTGCGCCCGAATGAAGAGATCGGCTGGCAGTGCGAATTCCGCGACGAGACGGATTGGGGACACGACAAAGCGCTCTCTTTGAAGGAGGCCACGCGACGAGGCGAATACGTCATCTTCATAGGTGACGGGCTGTCGGATCGGGCGGCCGCCGAAGCCGCCGACGAGGTCTTCGCCAAACATTCGCTGGCCGAATATTGCCGCAAGCGCCGGATCAATTGCCATGAATATCAAACGTTAAATGATATTTTGAAACAACTGCAGGAGAGATTCTAAGGGGCCGAAATGTTTTTAGCCGCGAATGAACACGAATGTTATTCATAGGCCGTAAAGCTGCTATTTTCCGGCTTCTATTCGTGAACATTCGTGTTCATTCGTGGCTAAAACTCTCATTCTCGAATCTGTATAAAGAATGGATTGCGCGGACAAAGTTATGAGTTCATCAGGACTGGTTCTAAATCAATTGAATGAAGAGCAGGCGTTGCGGAAGCGGCGCGAGGAGCTGGTGGAACTCGAATCCAGGCTGGCCGAACTTGAGCCGGCGCTGGCGAACATGCAATCCGCCATGCGCGCGTTCGAGGCGCGTTACCTGGGCGCCGTAGGCGAGCGTTACGACGAACTGGCCGAAATAGAGAAGGAAATCGCGAAATTGCAGGGGCTCGAATTTGATGATGAAGAACCGGTCTCGCTCGCCGGCGATGAAGTCGGCTGCGGCCAGAATCGTTTTTTTCAATCCGACAGGCTCAAAAAGCTCTACCGCGAAGTCGCGCGTAAATTCCACCCCGATCTCTCATCCTGCCCACAGGAGCGCCAGCATCGCCACCAGTTGATGGTCGAAATCAACCGCGCTTACGAAACCGGCGCGGAAGACCGTCTGCAGGAACTGCTCGAAGCTGGCGTAGGTCTGGAGAGCGTAGAGATCGGCGGCGCCATGTCGGCCGAGATGATCCTGCTGGTCCGCCGTATAGCCGAAATCAAACAACGCCTGGCCGAAATCGAATCCGAGATCGAAGAGACCACAAACTCGGAGACATACAAACTCAAACTGCGAGTTGAAAACGCCGAAACGATCGGCGTCGATCTCTTTGCCGACCTCATCGGGCAGGTCGACCGCCAGATCAAAAAAGCCCGCAACAGGCTCGAACATTTGCGGGGCGTGATGCTGACGGCTTAAGCCGGCTCGGCCCCGGAATTTATTTCTTCGGCGTCATGCTTCTCAATCCCATCATGTTCTCTTCCGAATCGCGGAAGATCGCTATCCAGACATCCACATCGCCCAGGCTGCCCACTTTATTCGGCTTCTCAACGAAACTCACGCCACGAGCGGAGAGCGATTTGAAAGCGGTCTGAATGTCCTCGACGTCGAAGTAGATGATCGATGACGGATGATCTTCTGTGGAGTTTTCAGGGCGCGCCAGCAGCAGCGTGATCCCGCCACAATCCAAAACCGACAGGCTCGGCGCCTGATGCAGATGTTTCAATCCTAGTTTATCGCGATAAAAAGCGGTGGCGCGGTCCAGATCTTTAACTCTGACGGCGATCTGTCCGACTTTCGAAAGCGCGAATCCGGTTTGTTCGGCCATATTGTTTTTCCTCTCATTTTGCGCGAAGACGACGATCGCTGCGATGATCAAAAGCGCGGGAATAACTTTCAGTTTCATTTGCGGTTCCTCCATGACGATTGGTTGCGCAGATTGCGGTCAGCGGGAGGATTATTTCAGGGATTCGAATCGCTGCGCTTCTTCAAAATCACCTTTTTGCCCGGCGGAATTGTTCAGGCGACGCGCCCACTTTTCGCCGGAAGAGCGAACTGAACGAGCCCAGACTCTCGAATCCCACGGAGAGACAAACCTCAGTGACCGAAAGATCGGTATGAAGCAGCAGATCACGCGCGCGTTCCAGCCGCTGCGCCGTCAGGAACTGATGCGGCGTCTGCCGAAACGCCTGCCGAAAAGTCCTGAGGAAATGATTGGTCGAGAGGCAGGCTACACCGGCCATTTCGTCAATCGTAATCGGCTCTTCGAAGGAGGCCGCGATGAATTCTTTCGCGCGATGAAGCCGCCGGTAAAGCTCTTCACGGGTCGAGGCGCGCATCGCGGGCAGCGATTCGATTTCCTGGCGGACTCCGCGATGAACCCGCAACAAACACCCGATCAATTCACGAAGCCGCTCATCGATCCAGACTTCGTCGTCCTTTCGGTCTTGCAGCGCTGCCTTGAACCCGAATAGCGTTGGCGAAAGTACGTCGTCGTGGGGATATTTCTTCTCGAAGAAGCGGACCGGTTCGACTCGCCCGGGGCGCGGGTTGTCCAGCAGCCTCGCGGCCGGAGTAACCAGACCGTAGTTGATCTCTTCCGCCAACCCGTCCTCGAAGAAGACGCAGAAAGATTCAATGGCTTTTTCCGAATCGACGGTGATCTCGTAAGGCTGGCCCTGATTGAGTATCAGATAGGAATTCGAGCCTGACCTGTAACGCCCGCGCCCGACATCGTAAAGCGCCTCGCCTCCCCGAAACGATTTGATGGATAGACAACCAGCGCCTGACCAATGATGCCGGCGCGCCGTCTCGCTGATAATGAAGCTGAATCCGCCGAGCGCGCCACTGGCGCCAGGAGCGCCGGTGGTATTGGATCGCCCAACGGCCCCCTGGCGCGTCAATCTTGGTTTCAGGAAGATAATCATAACGCCGAGTATTTTGCGCTCAGAAGAGCGGATTTACCACACTTTTTACGCCTTGCGTCCGGGCAGACTATCAAAGAAGATATCGGCGATGTTTAACCACACCGTCGAATTCGTCAACGATAAGCCCGCGCTCACGGCGGCAATCGCCCGTCTCGCCGCGGCGCCGGTGATCTCGCTGGACATCGAGACGATCTACTGGTGGGATCGCGAATCGGAGCGCGTTTCGCTGATCCAGCTGGCTTTCCGCGAAGACGCTGATATACGCGTCATCGTCATTGACGCTCTTGCGGATTTCGACCCGGATTTACTTCGACGCCCGCTCGAGCTGAGCGCGCAGACCAAGGCCATTCATAACGCTGGCTTTGACGCGGTGAAGTTGTCGTATCATTTCAGCATCGCCACCTCGCCCATTCACGACACGATGCTCGCCGCGCGGCGCGGCGGTGAGCGCAAATGCTCGTTGAAGGCGCAGGTCGAAACTCATCTGGGCTTTCAACTCGACAAGACCGAACAACGCGGCGATTGGAGCCGCCGCCCTCTGTCCACGGAGCAATTGAATTACGCCTCGCTCGACGCCGTCTGCACGCTGCTGCTTTACGAAAAGCAGATCGCGCGCGGACTGCGCGGCGATTACCAGTTGCGGCCCCAGTCAAGGGTCAGGACCGAGACAACGCAACAATCTCTCTCGCTCAAAGACGCCGGTCCGCGAGTCGCGGTTCCCGACGCGGGCGCGCCGGAATTGTCTCAACTGGCTTCTGAAATCGGCGATCTCAATCCCTGCGCGTTCGCGCTGCTCGGCGTCATCGCGGAACTCGGCGGCCGTTACAGTCCCGAACATCTCATCGCGTCGGTCCGGGTCGAAAGGATCGGCCTGGCCGGTTGGATCATCGATCACACGCTCGGCGCCGACGCCGACATCGATGAATTAACCGCCAAAGTGGAACTCGCCGCGCTCATCGACAAAGGCCTTGCCCGCCTCAGCATCTCGCGCAGATTCGAAGCCACCGCCGCCGGCCTGAAATTCTGGGCGGATCACAAGCCGCAGAAGATCGAAGATGGAGAATCGAAGATTGAAGATTGAAGATCGCCGTTCGACTCCCGACCCTCGACCCTCGATCCAATCGCGATCTTGATCGAAAAATTACTTGCGCGCCGCGCCGAGCGATTGTAGTATGCGCGCATCATTGCGGTCGTAGAACAGATAAATCGAACAAGCTTAACTAAGAAATTGAGGCATACGATATGAAGCATCCCAACGCCGTATCTCTCGCTAAGCGCTTGCTGGATTCACACATCAAACACCAGGTGATTTCCGGGCTCGAGTCCGAAACCGAATACCTGTTCAGAATCACCGATGAAGAACTCGCGTCGGCTGAGGAGATTCTCGCCACGCACCTGGACGCCTGCATGAAGCAAGGCATTCACCCCGACCTCACTGAAGCCGTCGCGGACGCCCTGGCCTTTGCGCTGCGAGGCGAAAAAGCATATGAACCCATCCCACTAACCGCACGTTGGAATTACGCCCTCGTCGTCATGGAAGAACGCGACGCAGACTGAAAGGACAGAGGATGAAAGATGGAGGATGGAAGATGGAGGATGGAAGATCGCGATCCTCGATCCTCGATCCTCGATCCTCGATCCTCGATCCTCGATCTTCCATCCTCCGTTTTCCTACCCGACGTTCGCCAAACCGTATCGCGGCTGGCTGCGGACGTGATTGATCAGGCGGTCGGTCTCGCGCGTGTTTTTGCGTTCGTTGAGCATATAGTCAGCTTCGCGGCGCGCGATCTCCAGAATCTTCTGGTCGCGCACGATGTTGGCGATGCGGAACGCCGGGATGCCGGATTGGCGGGTGCCCATGACCTCGCCGGGGCCTCGAATCTCAAGATCTCTCTGGGCGATTTTGAAGCCGTCAGTAGTCTCCTCCATTATCTTCAATCGTTCGCGCGCCTCTTTGGTCTTCTGGAACTGCGCCAGCAGGATGCAGAAACTCTCCGCCGCGCCGCGCCCGACTCGGCCGCGCAATTGATGCAATTGTGACAGACCGAAGCGTTCGGCGTGTTCGATCAGCATGACAGAAGCGTTCGGCACATCCACGCCGACCTCAATCACTGTAGTCGCCACCAGTATCTGAATCTCGTTCGCGCCGAAGGCCGTCATTACATTGTCTTTCTCGGCGGGCTTCATTTTTCCGTGCAACAGGCCGACTTTGAATTCCGGGAAGACCTCCTGTCGCAGGTTTTCGTACATCTCGGTCGCGTTTCGCAAATCGAGTTTCTCCGATTCCTCGATGATCGGGTAGACGACGTAAGCCTGGCGACCGCTTTTGATCTGGTCGCGTACAAACTCGTAAATCTTCTCGCGCCGGTCTTCGCCGCGCACGTGCGTCGAAACAGGCGTGCGGCCAGGCGGCATTTCGTCAATGACCGAGACTTCGAGATCACCATAAACGGTCATCGCCAGGCTGCGCGGGATCGGCGTGGCAGTCACGACCAGCACGTCGGGATTAACGCCGCGACGCCGAAGTTCGGCTCGCTGCAAGACGCCGAAGCGATGCTGCTCGTCGACCACGGCGAAGCCTAGCTTTCTGAATTGCACAGCCTCCTGAATCAGGGCATGCGTGCCGACTATCAGGTCTACGTCGCCCGAGGCGATCGCTTCCTGAATTTCGCGTTTCTCTTTCGCCTTCATGCTCCCGGTGAGCATCTCGACGCGATAGGGAGTGTTGGCCAGCCAGCGGCGTATGTTGCGGGCGTGCTGTTCGGCCAGAATCTCCGTCGGCGCCATCAACGCCGTCTGGTAGCCGTTCTCTATCGCGACGATCATCGCCTGGACCGCGACGATCGTCTTGCCGCTGCCCACATCGCCCTGCAGCAGGCGGTTCATGGGCTTGTCGCCGGTCATGTCCTCGACGATTTCTTTCAACACCCGCTTCTGGGCCTCGGTCGGGTGGAACGGCAGGATAGAGCGCACTGCCTCGCGCACGCGATCAGTGATCTCTATGATCTCGCCTTTCGGTTCGCTGACGCGCTCGCCTCTGCGCAATCCAAGGGCCAGCGAGAGCCAGAAGAACTCCTCGAAAATCAACCGCCGGTGCGCGGGCGATCGCGCCAGGTTGTAATCGTCTATCGGCGAATCG
>DASUFM010000405.1:0-4068 GCA_036274535.1 Blastocatellia bacterium | reverse complement strand
CATAACAATCACGTCCGCCTGTTTATTGTTTTCGACGCCTGCGTTGGTTGACATACGACATGCTCCCAAAGCGCCCAATGTGGGGGAGAGACCGAGAGCGATCCCTCCTATCAAAAAGTCTCTTCGCGTCCGCATTTCACCTCCAAGCCGTTACTAGCGCGAGACCGCCGTCGCGCCATCCACTTACGAGCGGGCAACTGACTGCGCCTTCTGATAGCTCTCCATCACGGCGCGGTAATTGGGAGAGACCATCGTGTAAAGCTCGGCGAGCTGAGCGGCGTCGGGACGGTTCCAGGTGCGATGCGCTTCGCAAATAACGGCATTGGCGCTGGTAGGAATCACGCCAGCCTGCGTGAAGCGCGCGAGGGTAATTCTCGACGCCATTTCGCTCGGGTCGCCTGAAGCGTCCATCACGGCGTAGACTTTGAAGCCGGCCGCTTTCGCATCCAGCGCCGGAAACATGACGCAGACGCTGGTCCACACGCCGGCCATGACCAATGTTTTCTTACCCGTTTCGCGCACCGCTTTGACGAACGCCGCGTTGTCCCAGGCGTTGACCTCCCCTTTGCGCGGCGCGTAGACCGCGTGAGGCGCGGCTTCCTGAATTTCCGGCATGAGCGGACCGTTCGGGCCGTTCGGTTCTGAAGCCGTCATGATGACGGGAATCTGCTGCAACGCCGCCAGTTTCGCGAGAGCCGTAACGTTGGCGCGCAACTCGGCCACGCTAATATCTTTCACGGTTTGTAACAAACCCGACTGATGATCCAACAGCAAAAACAGTGTATCAGTCGGATCCAGCAGCGCCCTGCCGCCGCCGGGATCGTGCTCGATCCCGTCGTGAATCGCGTTTTTACCATCGGGCGCAAAGATAGGATTGTCTCGATTATTCATAATGTTTCCTTTCGTGTTGCCAGCTTGATTTCGTTTTCGTTTGCCAGCGCGCAGCTTTTTCGTCGCTGCCCTGCTTCACAATATGCAAGATCGAAGCGAGCGGCGCATCACAAGATAGGGTGTTTTTAAGCTGCCACTTTGACAGCATTCGGAAATACCACCATCGGGGTAATGGGCAATCACCCTGTCGTTTATTACTTGTTTGCAGAAAACAGGATCGAAGAAGTGATCACGGCGGCCCGGAGTCCCTGGCAAACCCCTTCTCGAAGGACGCGGCCGAGCCGAGAGCCAGGCAGCCGCCGAATATGGGAGCGGCGATCGAAATCGCCGAAGTCGGCGGATTGCGTCTTGCCTCAAACCTTGTCCAAAAGCTCACACTTGACTGAGAGAGCGCTCTTGAAGCAATAATTCCACTCGATTGAATTCAAAGTTTCTCGGAAGCCGGCTTACTTCAACAATGAATCGTGTAGCAGCTCGGCTTTGCTCCGCGCTACACAAATTCTAAATACGTTGGGCGGCTTGCGCCAACCGTGACACAAGCAAATAGCTAAACAGCATGCGACAAATCCCCAAGCCCACTTCCAGCGAGCGCGTCGCCTACGTCCGGCGGTACATTGACCTGCTGCCAGACGACGGACTCGTGCTTGAACACCTCAGCGCTAATCTTAACGCCACGTCGGCGTTCCTGCGCTCCTTACCTGAAGACCTCTTGCTATTCCGATACGCCGCCGACAAGTGGACGATCAAGGAGATCGTGCAGCACCTGAGCGATGACGAGCGCATCTACGCATACCGCGCCCTTCGCTTCGCCCGCGGCGACTGTACCGAGCTTCCTGGATTTGATCAGGACGCGTACACGCCCGAGGCGAGGGCGAACCGGCGGACGCTCGATGACCTGCTTGGGGAGTTAGCGACCGTGCGAGCCGCGACGCTATCGTTGTATGCCGGGATTGAGGACGACCTCCTTGTCCGGACTGGAGTGGCGAGCGGCAACGTGATGAGCGTGCGGGCGATCGCATATCACATCGCGGGGCACGAACTCCGGCATATAAACATCATTCGGGAGCGATATCTGTCAGCCGTCAACGCCGGAACGCCGCCGGCCTAGCGGTTGCGCCGGAGCCGGCGCAACTGGCGCGCCTGGTTCATCTCGACGAGCGCCAATGGCCTCGATTGGCGCGGCAGAAGGCAAGATAGATCGTCCCCGCGATCCAATAAACGCTCACTTCAATTTCTTATACTCTCTCTTCGCTTCGATCAAAACTGGCAGATCAGCGTCCGCGTCCTTCCACAGACGGAAGAAATTTTCGTAAGCCCGGCGGCTCTTCGCCACGTCGCCCTGCAACGCGGCCGCCCGCGCCAGTCCGAGATGCGCCAGCGGCCAGAGCGGCGAGGGGACATCCCAGCCTCGATGCTCTACGATTTTTTGAAATTCCGCCGCCGCGAGCGCCCCATTCTTCGCCTCCAACTGCGCCTGTCCTCGCATCCAGATCGGTCTGAAGAAGGTGGCGGCCTCGTATTGTCGCGCCGGTTGCAGCAGTTGAATGGCTTTATCCGTCCCCGCCGCGGAGCCGCGCTTCAATTCCAAGGTTGCGCGGATCAACGGGAGCCAAACCGAGTTGTGCATCGTATCCAGGGGGAGCTTTCGGGCCAGGCCGTCGGCCAATGATTGCGCCTGCGCTGTTTTACCGCATAAGGCCAGCGTCCAGGCCAGGGGCGTTGAATCCAATTGCTGGATCAGAGAAGACTGCAATTCTTCGTGAGCGACGCTCTCCTTTTCGAGCATGGCCAGGACGAGCGCGGCCTGCTTCTCAGCCAATTTGGTAAGGCCGAAAATCGCGTTCATATTGGCTTCATTAGCCAGGATTCTGGCCTTCTCCGCCGGGAGGTCGCGCGCCTCAGCCAACGCCGCGGCCTGCGCGAAGTTCTCGCCGGCCTTTCGCCGCTGGCCTGCAAAGGCCAATGAACGGGCTTGGATTTCACGCATCTGATATTCATCCGGCTTACCGGCGCACCACGCGACCTGGCGCTGCATCGCCTCGGCGTCGCCCTTGAGAAACGCGATCAGGTAGAGCCGGTTGTGGGAGCGGAAGGAGTCCAGTCCGCGCGCCTGCCCCTGCTCGATGATTTCCCGCGCCTCGTCGAAGCGGCTCAACCCGATCAGGGCCAGCGCAAGATTCGCGAGAGAGAGGGACTGATCGGCGTCCAGTCTGAGCGCAGCTCGGTAGGCATCCACCGCCTGTTCGTACTCTCCAGCGATCATGAGCGAGTTTCCATGGGTATGGCGCCCGGAGGGGTCCTGCGGGTATTCCTTCGTGAGCCGCGAAGTCGCTTCAATGCGTTTGTCGAGTTCGCCGGTGATGTATCTGAAATAGGTCGCGGAGATTGCGAGTCGCTCTCGCTCGCTGACGCGGTTGCGCAGTTGGTAGGCTCGCTCCAGATATTGGTTGCCGAGCGCCAGATCGCGCAACTCGCGGTATGAAACTCCTAGGCGGGTGTAAGCCAGCGCGAATTCTCTGTCCCGTTCGATCGCCCGGTTGAGCGCCCGAACTGATTGGACGAATTGCTCCTTGCGCCACAACTCGACTCCGACAGTATAATCCTTGAAAGCCTCGATCGAGGCGGTCGTCGCCTGTTCAATCGGCGCGTCGAACTTGCGGATCGAGGCGAGAGATTCGCCAAGTTTCTCGCGCATGGCGGTCGAGGCGCGGCCCAGCGCCCTGATGACCTGCTCTTTACCTTCGGCTTCGACCTGCTGACTCGCGATCGCCTCTCCGCTCTGGCCATTGACCGCTTCCAGCGTGATCACGTAATTGCGTCCGAGGCTGGCGATAGTTCCGACGAGCATCGCCTTGATCCCGCGCCGCTGGCAGATCTCGCGCCCGATTGAGCGCGTGATTTTCTCATCGCGTGACCGTTCCATCAGCTTGAGCGTCTCTCTGGCGCGCTCCTCGGGGAAGATGTTCAGATAGGGCGACTGTTCAAGCTGTACAGTCAGGCCTTGTTTGAGAGTGTCGTCAAAGACGGCGTCGCCGGTGGTGTTGACGAAATCCGCGAGCAGAATCGCGTCTTTCTCACTCAGCGCCGGCCGGCCGGGACTTAATCCCGGGCCGAAGTAAAAGTAGGCGGCTGCCGTGGCCAGGATGATGATTGCGACCGACGCGGTGAGCTGGCGCC
>DASUFM010000404.1:0-5738 GCA_036274535.1 Blastocatellia bacterium | reverse complement strand
TTATGCGGCTGAGGATGACAGTCTGCTTATTGCGTATCTGTCAGGGTTCACGACATCGTGAGCCTCGACAGCTGATAGTTTAACCGGTCGGCGACAAAAAGAATGATTCGACTTCATTTAATCGCCCGCCAGGATGGGGGGCGATTATCCGGTCTTACACTGGACGCCGAAGTCTGACGCGCCGAAGGAGAAAGTCGAAAGACTTCCGTTCCGGATTATTGCCGGCACGATTTAGAATCATTCCACCAGTCATCTTGGTTTTACGGCAAAGACTTTCACGCTTCCCGCGTAGTCGTTGACATTAAAGCGGGTGAGCAAGTCCTTAAGGCTACCACGCAACTCAACCTTTGCATCGGCGTCACAACAGGAGCCCGCATTCACCAATGGGAGGCTATTAGTTTCCGGCACGGCAGCCACATCCATCGCCGGAGAACAGCAACCCGCCTGGCCCTCCACCTGCGCATAGGCGTTGAGGTCGGCGCCCGAATCCACGATCATCACTTCACCAAATCCCGCTTCCAGTAAACCCTGCCGGTATTCATCCACGGTGACAGCCCCGGCGATGCAGCCGACATAAGCCGATATATTGCTGCTGATCTCCGGCGGGAGCGGGCGCTTAAGCGCGATGTCGCTGACGGCGAGACGTCCGCCTGGCTTGAGCACGCGCGCAATCTCATGAAAGACCGCTTTCTTATCCGGAGCCAGGTTAATCACGCAGTTGCTGATTACACAGTCGGCAGCGCCGTCACTCAGTGGAATGTTATCGATGGTCGCCTGGTGAAACTCGATGTTTGAGGCGCCGCCTTCGAGCTTTGCGGCGTTACGTCGCGCTAGCTCAATCATCTCCGGCGTCATATCAATCCCGATGGCGCGGCCTTGAGGACCAACTTTAGTTGCTGCGAGAAAGACGTCAAGGCCGCCGCCGGAGCCAAGATCGACAACCGTCTCACCTTCACGAAGATGCGCCATAGCGGTCGGGTTGCCGCAGGAAAGACCCATGTTCGCTCCCGCTGGAATCGAGGCCAGTTCCTCAGGTGTATAACCGAAGGCTTCAGCCACGGCTCGGACGCCGTTCTGCTCACTCGACAGCCCGCTCGTTGCGACAGCTCCATATCTCGAACGCACCGCATCAATGATCACTTCAGACATTAAACCCTCCTTCGTTAATTTGCCGGCATTTTGCGGCGTATTGTTTAATGGTTACGAATCCTATATTCGCCTATGCGAATATCAGTTGAGATCATACTCACATGAGTATATATGTCAAGGCGAATATGTGATGAGGCGCTAAAATTTTTCTGGTATGGGGAATTGTAATATTTGATCCGGGGCGTTTCTTCGTCATGGTAGACGAGAGCCCGCGCGTCTCAGCCTCCTCAAATTGATGAGCAATCGAAAAGCGCGCGGCTGCTTTTCGTTGAGAGGCCCGGAAGAATCACACGGTCCTCACTAAATACGATCAATAGCCAGTCGTTATACGTAATGCAAACAGTTATTGCGCCGCGGTTGGGGCGAAGCCTTTCATCCACTCTCGGATCTCGTCGCGCACGCGGCGGAAGATGGAAAGAGTCTCTTCCTCGCTCCGCGCGCCGAGCGGCGGGGGGTCTTCAAAGCTCTGGTGGATGCGCCGGGCCTTGCCGGGAAACACCGGGCAGGTCTCCTTCGCGTTGTCGCAGACCGTGATGACATAGTCGAATTCCTGTCCGGCGAACTTGTCCACTGATTTTGAGCGGTGGCTGGAAATATCGATGCCTATCTCGTTCATCACCTGGATCGCTTCGGGCCGGACTGAGCCTGGCTTCACTCCGGCGCTGAAGACTTCAAACAACTCCTCGCCATCGTGCCGCAAGATACCTTCGGCCATCTGACTGCGGGCGGAATTCCCGGTACAAAGAATCAATACTCGTCTCTTCATCGGAAGTCCTCTCTTTCTGTAATCGGGCCATCTACTCTTCCTTCGTTCGCGCTCAAGAACGCCTCTTCATCGCATGGGATAACAACCACCCGCGCGCGCTGTCGCCGACAACATCGCTGTCCCGATCATCTCAGCCGTCAAATGTTTATGTAGACCCATCGTCGAAATTGCCATCTCTTTCCGTTAATCTTCACGGCTCTCGTCCGCCTGCTTCCGGCGTACGACCTCAACCGAGCAAGGCGCGTGGCTAACGACCGTCTGCGCTCCACTGCTCGGCAACCGCCGCTTGAGGACTGTGTAGCCATGCGATCCGACAATGATCAAGTCGGCTGACCATTCTTTCGCTTCGTCCACGATCACCGAGCGCGGGTCGCAGTCTGGCGCCACCGTCTCGACCGAAAGGGCGCTTGGTCGCAGCGCCTCCGCCGCGCATTCAGTCGTTCGCTCAGCCCTTCCCTTCATTATTTCTCGCGCGCGTTCGAGGTTGCCGCCCGCGTCATGCCACAACTCGGCGGCCGGTCAGTCCGCAGAGTAAGGTCCAGAGGCGCCACTGCTCTGCAATTTGCTTGATGTCGACAAGATCGCTCCCTATAGTTTTGGCGACGTGGGTCCCAAATACCGCAAAGGCTACAAAGTTAAAGATTGTCGCCCAAACGATGGCAGCGCCGGGGGAAAATACGCGGGTTGAAACAACAGTGGCGATTGAACTGGCCGCGTCGCGCCAGCCGTTCGCGACATCGAAGAAAAGCGCCACTGCAATGATTGCCGCAATAAACGCAAGCGCGGTCGTCATCCTTCCACCTCCGGTCACTTAAGCCTTCCGTCCTAATATTTGCTTATGCGAATGTGTGGGCAGGGTAGCTATTTCATATCATATCTGTCAAGACAGATGCGTTATCAGGTAAAATTCATGGGTATGAGAAAAAAGGAAAAGACATTCGATATGGAGCGGTTCTTCGTCGCGCTTTCCGATCGCAACCGCCTCCGGCTGATCAATCTCATGGGTGAAGATGAGGTCTGCGTGTGCTTCTTCGTCGAAATTCTGAAGATGCCGCAGCCGAGGGTCTCCCGGCATCTTGCTTACTTGCGCCGGGCAGGCATCGTGGCGGCCAGAAGAGAGGGGAAGTGGATACATTATCGGATCGTCCCGCCTTCCGACGAGCACGCCGCCCGCATTCTTCGGGAGGCGCGTGAATACCTCGCGGCAGACCGCGAAATGCAGCAGGACCGCGCGCGTCTCGTCAAGGTCTGCTGCGCGCCGGCGCTTCCAGCGGCGTTGCAGGCAGCGCCGCGCCCGGCCAGCCCGACGCCGGCCCTTGCGACGTGCGGGTGAACCGCGAAGTCGTGCGAGATTTGTTCTTCACCATTTCACCTGAGCCCGGAAGACCGGGGCCGCTCGAACGCGACTTATGATCAATTCGCGCTCGCCATCGCCCGCTTCGCTATTCGTGATCTTCTTCCTTCTCTTTCTTCTGCCTGCCTTCAGTCTCCGTTTCAGCCGGCGCCGTGAAACCGGGGCCGATCTCGGTGTGGCGAATCTGCCCGCCTAGATTCGCCGTCCACCCCATCAAGGCGCTGGTCGCAAGAGATAAGACCAGCGTGGCTGCAACAATCCAGCCGGGCATTTTCTCTGCGCGGCGGAAGAGAATCAAACCCGCCAGCGCGACAACGCCGGCGCCTCCGGCCATCAGCAACGCGAACAGCGCCGCATTTTCGTGGCGCTCGATCAGCGGTTCCGCGACGCCGGAAAGATGTTCGACCACTTCTTCCGCCGGCTCGCCGGTAAAATAGACCGGCAGCGCAAGCAGCGCCGTGAAGACAAACACGCCCAGACTGACCCGCTTGAGTTCCTCGCTCTTTCTCAGCAACGCGAGCAGTAACAACAACGCCCCGAAGATTATTCCGACCACCGGCAGGTGGTTGAGCGACAGATGTATGTGCGCCCAATTCATAGCTTCCTCCTTTTCTTGAAAGATGTTCGGGAATGTTCTCAAGAACGCTCCCGAACTTGTAAGACGCGGCTACCGCTCATCCGCGCCTTCCGCGTGACCACGCCGACACGCCCTGCGCATTGCGCAAGGTCAGCGTCTTGTCGCCCTTTTTGACCTCGCGCGCCAGCAGCGCGTCTACGGCGCCAATCTTCACCTTGGCCTTGCGCCTGAGCTGTGAGTGTTATGGTGAAGAGCAAAGCCACCATGGTAATCATGGGCGATTGTCTGTTTCATTGGTTTCATGATGTTTTCTCCTTTTTCAATTAACCATCGCGCGGTATGCATGCTTTTTGATAGAACTGCAAGCCGCATTCCGCTGGCCTCAAACGCCTTAGTTATTGAATTCAGGCGACATGCTCCGATCGCCTCCGCTCATCGCCGCCTGCGCGTCGTGGGAATTTCCACAACACGCAGCGCAAAAACACGCCATGCTATTCCTTCGCATCACGCCTCATTTCTCCTGCGTGTAGCCATTCTCAGGTCTTCATTCATGCCAACGGCGGCCCGATTGGATCTCTTTGCGGCGTGATCAGCTTTAACAACACGGCCTTCGGTATATTTCAGCGATGGAACGCGACTTGCTTTTTAGTGTAAGAATCGAAAACCAATTAAAGGGGGCGGAGAGATGAATGTTTTGTTGGCTACAGACGGGCCCCTGCGGAACTTGAAGGAGGTATGTGATGATTCAGGAAGGTCGAAAATGCGCGAACCCGGAATGTGATTGCTTCGCGCCAAGCGGCGGCGATTATTGCAGTGATTATTGCCAGGATCCGAGCCTGCCCGGTCAGATAGATTATGACCTGCCGCTCGATACGGGCGCGAAACTGGCTTGCAACTGCGGCCACGTCGAGTGCCGCGAAGGAGCTGCCAGGACGAGGCAATCGCATCAAGCGCGCGCTACATAAAACTACGCGCGCCCGCGCTTTCAACCGCGTAACCCGCGTTGACCCATGCGGTCGCGCCGCCAACGACGTTATAAAGGCGCTTGAAACCGCGCCGCGCCAGGATGCTGGCCGCCGCGCTCGAACGGTACCCGCTCTGACAGATGATCGCGGTCGGACGGTTCGGATCGAGCCGGTCAACGCATTTTTCGAGGCGCGCCAGTTGCGCGTTGACGGCCGTCGGCGCGTGACCGGCGCCATACTCGCCCGGACGACGAACATCTATCAGTTGCAGGTCGGCGCGCTCGTCTAACTGATTCTTCAGCTCATCCACCGGCATCTGCTCGATGCGCGCCACTTCAAAGCCCGCCTTATCCCAGGCCAGCATCCCATCGCCGAGATCGCCTTTCACGCTCTCCAGGCCGACGCGAGCCAGGCGCATCACGGCTTCGTCAACCTGCTCGACATCTTCGGAGATGATGACGACTGGCGCCCCCATCGGTATCAGAGTCCCCGCCCAGGAAGCGAACTGTCCGCTCAAGCCGATGTTCAATGCCCCCGGCGCATGTCCATTCTCGAACGCCGCAGCGGGCCTGACGTCTAGCGCCACCGCGCCCTGCTGTATCAACTTGTTGAGAGCCTCGCCGATGTCGGTTGATATCAAAGCCCGGCGAGGTCCGTCGTATTGTATAAACACTCCCACGATTGGCGGCAGCTTCAGGTCGGATTCTTTCTCGCGTTCTCCCGGCAGTAACCACAAGGGAGAACCGCTCATGCCATCTGTCTTAGGAAACTTGCCAGGCCGATTACTCGCGCCAGGCTGCAAGTCGCGGGTATGGTCAATCACAATGTGGGTCTCCGGCGTGACTCCGCATCTTTGGTACACCTTAGCGGGGCGAGATTGGGCGACCTTAGTAGCTCGGAGTGAGGTTATCAGCTTCGCGCGCCGAT
>DASUFM010000403.1:0-11834 GCA_036274535.1 Blastocatellia bacterium | reverse complement strand
CAACAAGGATTAGCGGCGCTCATGCGTTGAAAGCGAACTTCGGCACACGAATTGAACTATTAAGCGGCCTCATACTTGGATGTTGTGTGTTATCCGCCGCTTATGCAACGACGGATGACCTTAGCGGGCAAGCCGGATGGCTGAAGTAACTCCATCAGTAGAGCCATAAGAAACATACGGAGCGGCGGCGTGATGTCGAAATAACTCTTACTCGGTTATCTAACCGGCCAGCGCATGGCGGCTATCGCGCAATAGTAAGGCAGCCTTGTTACTTGTGGTTTGAGATAGCGCCTGATGGTTATGGCCGCTGGCTCTATTTCTCAATTCGTATAAGGCCTGTGTGTCTTGAGATGGATTGCTTACTTGCCCTCATGATTCGGAGACGCTGCAAATCGCATGGAAGGAACTGAGATTATGGCCGAAGCCACTATAGTCGCCACTCTAATGAGGCCGCCCAACAATGTCGGCGAAGAATTATTGTCGCTTCCGAGCGCAGTCAAATGGTTGCAGGTACGGGCGGACGTCGCAGGCGATATCGATCCCGATTGGTTGCGTAAACACTTTGACGGGAAGCTGATTTACACGCTGCGTAGCCGGGAGGAGCATGGCGGCTTTGCGGGGCCTGTCCGGCAACGCCAACAACGTTTGCTGAAAGCCGCGGGGGCTTACGATCTTATTGACCTGGAAGGCGCCCGCGATCTGACGCCCGAATTATTACAAGTAATCCCGCCGAGCAAGCGCTTGATCTCGTGGCGCGGCCCAGTGACTGATAGCCTGACCTTGAAACGACGACTGGAAAAATTTTCAGAGACCGAAGCCAGAATCTATAAACTGGTTTCTGTAGGAGCGCGACCTGGCGATGAGTTAGCGGCCCTGTCGTTTTTGAAACTCGCCGGCCGCCCGAATCTCGTCGCTTACACTACAGGAAAACACTGCCTCTGGAGCAGGTTGGTAGCGCTTCACTTCGGATCGCCGATGATCTTCGCAACGATCGAGAACCAGCCTGATTTCCCTTGGGAACCGACAGTCCTGCAATTGATCGAAGACTACAATCTTCCACAGCTAACACCCATTAAGGAGATCTATGGAATTGTTGGTGATCCAGTCCAGCACTCTCTCTCTCCTAGACTTCATAACGCCGCATATAAGGCTTTGGGATATCCGGCGATGTTTGTGCCTTTCCCGGTGGAATCCTTCCGCGATTTCTGGAGCAGTGTAGTGGAAAAGGGCGCGATGGAGTCACTTGGCATACATATGAGCGGTTTTACGGTGGCGTCGCCGCATAAGGAAACGGCTCTTAATGAGGCGGTGGTCAGCAGCCCGATGGCGCAACGCGCGGGCTCCACCAATATATTCGTGCGTAGGAACGGAACCTGGAGAGCTGACACGACCGACCCGGAAGGTGTAATCGATGGCGTAAGCCGGCGCGGGATAGGACTATCAGGTAAGAAGGTCGCCGTGGTCGGCTGTGGCGGATCAGGTCGCGCGATTGCGGCGGCTCTCGACCAACTCGGCGCCGTCGTTACCTTGGTGAATCGCGGGGAGGAACGCGGACTGCGCGCGCACCGACTTCTCGGACTGCCTTTTATACCCCTTTCCGAATTTACTGCAGGTGGTTACTCATTGATCGTGAATGCCACGCCAGTGGGACGCAATAACCCTGATCTGCCTTTTAAGCTGAACGGGTTGAGCCAAGATGCGGTAGTCGTCGACCTGGTCTACGGTTCCCAGACCACTCCATTGATTGCCGCCACGCGAGCGCAGGGAAGAATCGCGATTGATGGACGAGAAGTCTTATACCTTCAAGCTCGCCGCCAGTTTCACTTGATGACAGACCAAGAGATGCCGGCCGATCTTGGATTGAAGCTTCTTGGCATGAAGCCGCCTTTGAGTAATGCGTGACCGCCGCCAGCGATCGCTCTACGAAAGAGCTATCTTTTCTTACGGTAGACAACGATGGATTTATATAAGCGACTGGAGTTGACGCCTGACAAGCAAGCGCTTGTCAATCAGGTAAGGGATTTGGCGCGTGAAAAATTTTCGCCGCGCGCCGCTCAGTATGATCTTACCGCCAGCTTTCCCGCCGAAGATTTCGATGACCTGTTTAAAGCGGGTCTGCACGCCCCGACAGTGCCGCCGGAGTATGGCGGGCTGGGCCTCGGCCCTTACAAAGGCGATGTCTTTACACTGTGGATGATGACTAAAGAGTTGGCGAAGGCGGACCTCTCCCTGGCGCGCTGTTGGGAAGGGCACACCAATTCGCTGGCGCTGCTGGACGGCATGGCGACAGACGAGCAAAAAGCGCGCTGGTTTGGCAATGTCGTGCGGAAAGGACACAAATGGGTGGCCTGGAGTGGCGAGCCGCAATCGCGCGCCCCTGGCGAATCGGCGCGCTTCGGCACACACGTCAAGAAGGTGTCGGACGGATACTTAATTGACGGCACGAAGGTTTTTTCGACCAGCGCCCGCGCGGCCGAGTGGGCGATCTTACTGGTGAACACGGCAGGGCCGGGCGGCATTCGCCATGCCACGGGTTCTCTTGAGGATCAGATCTTACTGGCCTGCGATCTATCGGACCCGAGTGTGAGCTTCGATAGCTCGTGGTGGGACCCTATTGGCATGCGGGCGACCGTAAGCTATTTGACGCGATTTCAGCAAACCTTCGTCCCGGATAACCAGGTAATCGGGTATCCGGGGCAGTACCTGCGAGAAGGTTGGCAAACCTGTTTTATTCCCCACTATGGCGCGAGCTTTCTAGGCGCCGCCGAGGCCGCCTACGACTTCGCGCTGGAATACGTGACTTCGCAAAAGAAGGCTGACGACCCGTATGCGCTGCACCACATTGCCGAAATGTCCGTCAATGTTGAGACGGCGCATCTGTGGTTGAGGCATGTGGCGAAGCTATGGGAAACAGGCCGATACGACGAAGCGAAGATCGCCGGCAGTCGCGCCCGACATACAATCGAACATCTGGCCGAAGCCACGGTCAGACATTGCATCAGGGCTTGCGGCGCGCGCTGCCTGAACCGCCCGAGTCCTCTCGAACGCATCTATCGGGACTTGTCTTTCTATGTGCGCCACGACAATGACGATCACATCCTTGCCACCATCGGCAAAGAAGCGCTCGGTCAGGCTCACGACCCGTCGTTTTATAAACCATGACCCGGCTCGGCTGATGAGAAAAACGCCTTTAGTTCTTAATCGATCGAAAGGGGAAGCGGCAAATGCTAAAGGACAGTCGCCAATTTAGTTTAGGCATCTGGACTCTCGGTTTAGGATATTTCATTTTTTACACGCCTTACAGCGCCTTGACCAAGGCCATCTCGAACGGGCTACTGTCCGCGGATGCGAAACCGGTCCCCGGCCTGGTGATCTTGCCCGTCTCGGTCATGGCCACCGTAGTGACTATGTTCGCCATCATCACAATGGCGAGATGGTGGCGGTATGCCGGCCGGCGCGAATTCTTCGGCATGAGCGTTCCTTTTCCTAACCGCTGTACGTTTCTTTCGGGGCTGTGCATGGCGACCATCATCGGCTCCACTACGCTTGCGTTTTCCTTCGGCGGAATCTCGATTCTCTTTGTGCTCGTGCTACTGCGCGGCGGCGTTCTGATCATCGGGCCGATTGTCGACGCCTCGTTGAAGCGGAGGGTGCGCTGGTTTTCCTGGGCGGCGATGGCGGTGAGTCTGCTGGCCCTGTTGGTCGCTCTCGCCGACGTTTCGAGTTACAAGCTGACGCTGTTTGCGGCTCTTGATATTACTGTTTACCTTATGGCTTATTTCTTCAGGCTACGCCTCATGACTAAACTCGCTAAAACAGACGACAATAATGTTACGTTACGTTATTTCGTCGAAGAGCAGATCGTCGCGACGCCAATCCTGCTGATTGCGATTGCAATCCTTGCGGCCGTAGGGGCCGGAGACGCGCTGACGGACTTGCGGCGCGGGTTCACTGACGTTCCCGGGAGCGGCATTGTCGTCGCGGCCATCCTGGTAGGCTTATCTTACGCCGCCCTCTGTGTTTGCACGACTTTGATTTTTCTCGATCGTCGAGAAAACACCTTTTGTGTCCCGATGCACTGTGGCTCCAGCATGCTCTCCGGAATAGTCGCAACCTGGTTGTTGACGATGCTCTATAACCAGGCGCGGCCGAGCGCCGCGCAATTCATTAGCGCCGGTTTGATAGTTATTGCGCTCTTATTCCTGTCGCCTTTGCACCACGCCAGGGCATACATAAATACGCTCAACGGCCTGCCGGAGAGAGGCTGGTTATCGCTACTGAGCCCGAGCGGACTTAGATCTCGTGTTAAAAGCAGCCTCAAGCCAGGTCCTTGACCAACGTGGATTAATCGTCGCAATAGGGGCTCGTCTTGGGAGATGGGTATATGTTGAACGAAATGCGGGCGCGAAAAAAACTCTTCATTATCGGAGGGTTAGGCTATGTGGGCTCGAAACTGGCGCAGGATGCGGTGTCCCGCGAGTACGATGTCGCGCTTTACGACTCCCTCATCTACGAACAGGATCATGCGCGCATCATCAATGATATTGCCGGGGCCGCCGGCCATTCGCGCGCTACCTTCATTATGGGTGATGTCAGGAATAAAGCGCTCCTGGAGAAATCAATTCGCCGTTTTCGTCCCAACTTTGTATTCCACTTTGGCGAGTTAGTGGGGCCCGCATGTGATCATAATCCCAAATTCACCGAGTTCGCTGAGGATATTAATTATAACGGTTCAAAAAATGTGGTGGATATTTGCGCCGATCTTGCGATTCCTCTGGTCTACAACTCTTCATCGAGCGTATATGGTAATCAACAGGGAGTGAAATCCATCAGGGAAGATCATGCGCTGCCTGAAAAGCCTGCAAGTAACTATTGCAAATTCAAGCTCCTGATGGAGGAATACATAAAGGTCAAACTGCAGGAAATCCCCCGGTTCAGGGCTATCATTTTCCGTCCCGGAACAGTCGGCGGCGTGGCGCCGCGCATCCGATTGGATCTTCTTCCCAACCATTTTACTTACTGCGCCGTCGCCCGCGGCGCGATCAAGATCTCGAAGCCTGCCCCATATCGCTCGGCTATCGATGTAAAAGATCTGGCGTCCGCGTACCTCAAAGTCATCGAAGCGGGTGTATGGAAACGGCCTGTTTATAACATCAGCAATTATAATCTTGCGATAATTGACTACGCGAAACGTATTCAAACCCTGGAGCCATGCGAAATTGTCTCGGTGCAGGAAGGTGTCGACCCTCGCAATCTGCAGATAGACTGCTCGACGTTTGAAAACGAATTTGCCTACAAGCCCGCCATGACATACGAAGATACGGTCAATGCGGTAGCCGGCTGGGTGAAAGAAAATAAGCGAATAATAGAAGAGAGCGATTACGCGGGCGTTCTTAACATGCCGTTAGATCGATGGCTCAAGATGATTTAACGACACTGCGCCATTTCCGCAATCCTAGCTTTGAAATACGCAGGAGAGACTATGGATAACACCCATAACAACGACGGGGCCGAAAAAAACGGGCCGGGCGTCTCCAGAAGAAAGCTCATAACCAAAGCGATGGCCGGAGCGGGGGCGACAACGGTTATCGCTTGGGGGGACGACAACGCGAACGCCACCGACACGGCTGAAAACAGGCCGATCAAAGTCCCTGACGAATTCGCCCAGGCCGCCGAGGCCACGCTGTCTCCGGCCAGTTTCCCCATGACCGGCGCGCAGGTCTTCGCGCGGCTCTGCAAGGAAGAAGGACTTGCCGCGCTCTTCTTCTGCCCCGGCAATTACGCAGTCGTCAACGCCATCGCGCTCGAAGGCATCCCAACCTATTCCGGTCGCCACGAAGGCGCGATGTGCCATGCCGCCGACGGCTTCTGTCGCGTGACCGGTGAAATCGCCGCCGCGTCTGGCACTGAAGGGCCGGGCTTCACCAATATGATCGGAGCCATCGCCGCAGCCAACGCGGCGCGCTCGCCAGTGCTCGTGCTCGCCAGCAATGGGATGATCGCCAATGAAGACACGGAGTACAACATTCAACTTGGTTATCAGCAGCCGACCACCGAAGGGCTGAAGAAGTATGGCAAGAGGTTGATCACTCCGAAGCGCATTCACGAGTACGGCGCTTACGCGTTTCGGCAGTTGCGCACGGGCGTCCCGCGTCCGGCGCACCTCGATTTTCCGGTGGAAGTATCACATGCGCGCTTCGAGAAACCCGGCGACCTCGAGTGCTACTACGACAAGGCCAGATACCGCACGACCGCCAAGCCGCACCCGGGGCCGGAGGACGTCGCGGCTGCTGTTGAACTTCTCAAACAGGCCCGGCGTCCGATCATCGTTTCGAGCAACGGCGTCTTTTACAGCCGCGCCTGGGACGCGCTGAAGAGATTGGCCGAGAAGGCGCAGATTCCGGTCGTCGAATCAGGCGCGGTGAAGGGGCAGTTCTCCGACGCGAGTCCGCTTTCGGCCAACGCTTCGCCGGACGCGCTCGCCGCCGCCGACGTCGTTGCGCTGGTCGGCCAGTATTGCATGCCGAAGGTCGGCGAATTCGCCTTCGGGCCGGACGCCAAATACATTCGCATTGATCCATGCCCCGAAGACATAGGCCGCAACGTGCCGATAGACGTAGGCATGGTCAGTTGCGAAAAGGCGGCGCTCGAGGCCCTCGCCGACGCCATGCCAGCGATGAAACACGAAGCGTGGGTGGCCGAAATCGCGGCGGCGCGGAAGAAATTCGAAGACGAAAACGAAACTTTCTATGCGAAAGGCTTGAGACACGCCGACGCCGTCCATCCGGCGGTGATCGCCAAAGAGCTGAGCGATTTTATGTACAGTGGCAAACTGCCCAAAGAGCAGACGACATTCGTCTCGGGCGGATTCGGCATTGCTAGATATGTGCGCCGCTGGCTGCGCGGCTACCGCCCGGGCCAAATTCTGAACGCGGCGTATCAATACGCCGCGGTCGGGCCGGACATCGGTTACGCGTTCGGCGCGGCGGTGGCTGTGCAGAGCGGCGTCAGCGTGCAGGCCGCGTACAAAGGCGCTCCGGTGATCTGCGTTACGGGCGACGCCGGCGTTGGCTATACGATCATGGAACTCGAGACCGCTTCGAAATACCGCCTGCCGATAATCGTGATTGTATACAATAACAACGCCTCGGGCACGTGGCGCTTCAACAACCACAGCCCCGTGACGTTAAGCCTCCACCTGTTCCAGGAGAACGTGCGTTATGACAAAGTGGCCGAAGCTCTCGGCGCGCACGGCGAGTACGTGACCAGGCCGGGAGATTTCCGCGCGGCGCTCGAACGCTGTTACCGGATCGCCGTCAAAGAGAGCCGGCCCTCGCTCATCAACTGCCAGGCGAAGAAGGAATTCTGGGCGGGGCAGCAATACCAGCCAGGCCACCTCGGCGCAGTCGAGCCGGGCTGCATGTCATATAAACACTGACCACCGCCGCTTGGCAGCGCGTCTCCGAAAGGATCATTCAATAATCAACAAAATTCCCATCGCTACGAACGAAGACTGCCGTAATCTCAAGAACTCTACTTCGAAAGGCGCAGCAATCCGACTCAGTAGTAGAAATGTGGAAGGTGAATGTATGGGCAACAAACTATCCAGGCAGCAACTAACTCGGTACGATCGCCAGGGTATCGTCTTTCCGATCAAGACGCTTTCAAGCGAAGAGGTAGCCTGTTTTAATACTGAGTTCGAAGCTCTTATCAAGAACTGCGGCTTACGAAAACGTTTAGCCGACCTGCATCTGTTTTTCGAGTGGGCTTATCGCCTGGCCACGCATGACGCCGTTCTGGACGTAATTCAAGACGTTCTGGGGGGCGATATTTTGGTCTATAGCACCCTGGTTTTTTACAAGCCGCCGCAAGACTCCGGTTACGTTCCCTGGCACCAGGACAGTGTTTATTCGGGCTTGCATCTGACACCCTCAATCTCTGCATGGATCGCCCTTACCCAAAGCAACTCGGCCAATGGCTGTATGCGCGTAATCCCCAGATCTCACAAGCGCGGTCCGCTGAACCATATCAATGTCGGAGACGGAGCCAATCTGTTAATGCGCGGCGAGCAGTTGGCCACGGCGGTAAATGAAGCCGAAGCGTTGGACGTCGTTTTGCAGCCAGGCGAGATGTCCTTGCATCACACCACGATCGTACATGGGTCAAAGCCCAACACTTCCGATGGCGCGCGCGCCGGATTTGTTGTGCGGTACGCCACCAATCAAATCACAAATCGAACAAGGCCGATGTTACGCGCGCGCGGCGACGCGGACTGCGGCCATCTGATTCTGGCGGAACCTCCTCTTGGGAAAAATCAATATTCGGCTTTTGAAAACTGGTACGCGAACGATTCAGGCTCGCGCGCCGAACGCCTCTGACACATCCGAGCGCACGATGATTTGCAATTGGGTCAGAACATTATGAAAGGATATCAAATGCAATTTGCTCAAATTCGTGACCGTGTTATCACCAAATCCGAATCCGCCGAGACGGATCTCTCCAAGATGGTCGGCGTTTGGGTCAACTCAAATCCGGAGACGACCGGCGTCGCGCGAATGGTAATAACTCAGGCCGGCCCGCGGCTCTCGCTGCGAATTTACGCGATCGGCCCGGAAGGTTTGGTTGATTGGGGATCGGTGGACGCCGACGTCTTTACCGCGACGCCGTCATCGCATGGCGCCGTCGGATTTACCTGTGTCTATGACTTTGGTTTCGTCGAAACGATCCTTCAGGTCATGCTCGTTAAGGGACTGATTGTGCTCTCACAGATCCATAGATTCAAAGATGGCAGCAACCGCGCTGACTATTTTGTCCGTGAATTTTTGGCCTATGAGCCTGACTGGCGCATGACTCAAGCTCCGGGATTCAAACCGGGCGGTCAGAAGGAGTCTGACCGACATATGACTCAAACCCTGGAATTCAAACTGAGCGGTCACTTGAATCCGGCTTTATTGGATTCTGCAAGCAAAACGCTCCATGCCGACAAGCTTATCGGCCGATGGTTGAATACAAACCCGGAAACGCAGGGGGTGGCCGAAATCATAATTGAGGACGCCGGCGAGCGTTTTTTCGTGAGTGCCCAGGGCGTTGGAGAGAATGGACTGATCGCTTGGCCACGAACCGAGGCGACCGCGTTGGCGAACCTGGAAGATGAAGGGGGGCAACTAGCAATGGCGCCGGCGGTTGATTTTGATTTCGGCTTCATGCGGGCTGAGACCCACCTACGGGTTAACAAGGGGGTGCTGGTAATGGTTACATACTATATCTTCCTGGATGGCAGCCGGCGCTCAAACTATGTCAATAAAGAGTTCTTTTACCGTCACGCTTGAATCTTTGTCTAATTAAGTTGAGGCAGGAACAAGATGGACGACAAGGATTTGTACTCGGGTTTAATCCGACTTCACGTTCTCTCTCACGCCTGCCGGGGGCCGATCTTCGGCGTGGGCATTATTGAGGAACTGGCCAGACACGGGTACCGGCTTAGTCCCGGCACACTCTACCCACTCCTTCACGGTCTGGAAGAGAGGGGCTACCTGAGTTCATCGGAGGAGGTCAGCTTACGGCAGTCACGCCGCGTCTATCGAGCTACCCCGGAAGGCCGCGAGGCGATGGTCGGCGCGAAGGCGAAAGTCCGCGAACTGTTTTCAGAATTGCTTGAGGATGAGCGTCCGGAAAACGGCATGTCGCGAAGACCCGCGGTGGCCAGGGATCTGATGGAAAGTCTGGTCATCGAATTACGCGCCGGCGTCGGCGAAGCGCAAGAGCCCAAAGCGCAGGCGCTACTGGAAACCTCGGCGTCGGTGATCGGTGGCCTGATCAAAGCCTTCGACGATTACGAAAGGAGAAGCCAGATAGAACAATCAGATCAAAGCGCTAATCGAAATGGCCCATTTCAGTAAGGATCGTCGCCATGACTCAGAAATGGTTGAAACCGGGTTCGGCAGGACTTTCCGCGCGCTTCGCTACCGCAACTATCGCCTCATCTGGGCGGGCTTTTTCCTTTCAAACATCGGGACGTGGATGCAGATGATCGCGCAAGGATGGTTGGTGCGCGAGTTGACGGCTTCAACCGCGCTGATCGGATTTGTCTCATTCGCCAGCTCTTTCCCGCAGATCGCCTTCTCGCTCTTCAGCGGCGTCTACGCCGACCTGTTCAACCGCCGCAAACTGCTGATCGCCACGCAGGCGGTCCACATGGTCAACGCCGCCGTGTTGGGCGCGATGGTTTTGCTGCGCGATTGGAAGCTGTGGGAGGGTTTGTCGTTCTGGCATGTGATCGCCATCACGTTCGTCAGCGGGTTTTCGTCCACGCTGGCCGGGCCCGCGTTCCAGGCGCTGATGCCTGACTTGGTCAGGCGCGAAGATTTGCCGAGCGCGGTCGCGCTCAAGTCCGCGCAATTCAACCTGTCGCGCATAATCGGGCCGTCGATCGGCGGATTGCTGTTCGGCGTCGTCGGGATCTCGGGCTGTTATTTTCTAAACAGCGCCAGTTTCCTGGCGGTGATTGCCGCGCTGTGGATGTTGCGGATGCCGCCGCGGCGCGGGCCGAACGGCCTCAGCGCGCGCGGGGTGTGGCGGCAGATTGTCGCCGGGGTCCGCTACGTCCGCAGACAGCCCCACGTGCAGGCGCTGCTCGGCGTCGTCATGGTGATCAGCCTCTGCGGGGCGCCGTACTTGATCTTCCTGCCGGTCTTCGCGCGCGACATTTTTAACCGGGAGGCGGGAGGGTTGGCGCTGTTATGGGTGGCGATGGGCGCGGGGGCGCTCCTGAGCGCGCTGGCGATGGCTTACAGCTTGAGTAATTCGCGCCGTCGCGGGCGATTGCTGCTCGCCGGAAACGCCTTTTTCGGGCTAGCGCTGGCGGCGTTCGCCCTGTCATACAACTTCGCGCTCTCATGTCTCCTCCTCGCGCTGGTCGGCGCCGGGATGGCCAGCGTCGGCACTGCGGTCAACACGCTGTTGCATACCCTGGCGCCGGACGAGATGCGCGGGCGCGTGATGAGCATGTACACGCTGGCTTTCATTGGGCTGCCGCCGGTCGGCGGTCTGTTGATCGGCGCGTTGGCCGACCTGATCGGATGGCGATGGGGGCGTCACGGCGCGCAGTGGGCGCTGGCCGCCGGGGGGATGACCATCGTATTGCTTGCGATTGGAGTGACATTGGCCGTGCCGAAGGTTAAAGAGTTGGAGTGAAGCGCCAAGCTAAGGAAAACGGCTTCGGTGAAGAGGTTAGCGACTTGAAAGAACCAGATGGAAAGGCCGTGCAGGTGAAGGCGATCGCGCCGCCAATTCCCCATTCGTTCTGGGACTACTTGCGCTCGTTCGGTCCCGGCATCGTCATCGTGCTGACATGGCTCGGCGCAGGCGATGTCGTGGATATGGCCGTCGCAGGCGCGAACTACGGTTATGCGCTGATGTGGGTCCTGGTAATCGCGTTCCTGACGCGCTTCCTGTTCGTATCGCTCATTGCGCGGTATCAATTGTGCAACCCGCACGGCGAAGGCGTTCTGGACGGCCTGGCGCGGCTGCATCGTTGGTATGCGCCCGTACTGTTCGTCGCGGCCATAGTGATGGGGCATGTGTACGAAGCTTATATGATGGTCGGCGTGGGCGAAGTCTGTCGCAATTTATTTCGAGTAGGGCAAACGTGGCAATGGGCTTTGCTGTGCAGTGGCGTTGCGCTGTTGCTGGTGTTTCAGCCTTCGTATAACCGCTTGGAATGGGTCTTCAAATTCTTTTTGGGGCTGCTGGCGATTTCGTTTGTCGGCTCGGCGTTGTGGGTCGGGTGCGATATCAAAGGTATGGCGCAAGGGTTATATCGCATCGGGCTGCCT
>DASUFM010000402.1:0-3989 GCA_036274535.1 Blastocatellia bacterium | reverse complement strand
CTGCAAATGAGGTTGACCGATGAGAGCAGCCAGCGCCTGCTCAACATTCTTCACACCAACGCCGTGCGCGGCGGCGAGATGATCAAACAGGTGCTCTCATTCGCGCGCGGCGTCGAAGGCGAACACATCCCCTTGCAGCCGACTCATCTGATTAAGGAGATCGTCAAAATCCTGGCCGATACCATGCCGAAAAACATAGAGATCACGTTCTCGATTGCCCCTGATTTATCCGGCGTGTCAGGCGACGCGACACAGCTTCACCAGGTTCTGATGAACCTCTGCGTCAATGCGCGTGACGCGATGCCGCGGGGCGGAAGGCTACGGATCGAGGCGGAAAATGTGGAGGTGGACGAACATTACGCGCGAATGAATGTCGACGCGAAGCCGGGCAGATACGTCTCCGTCGGCGTATTTGACACGGGGATTGGAATCCCGGAACAGAATCTGACCAAGATCTTCGACCCGTTCTTTACCACCAAAGGACAGGGGCAGGGGACCGGACTCGGCCTGGCGACGGTCGCCGGAATCGTTCGCAGTCACGGCGGCTTCATCAACGTTTACAGCGAACCTGGCAGGGGGGCGCAGTTCAAGGTCTATCTGCCAGCCATCGAAGCAGCGCAATCGGCGCCTGCGCGACCGGCGCGGCGCGACCTGCCGGTGGGCAACGGCGAACTGATCCTGGTGATCGACGACGAGAACGCGATACGTGAAGTGGCCAGGGAGACACTGAACGCTTTCGGCTATAGGGCGATGATCGCGGGCGACGGCGCCGAGGCGATGGCGGTCTTCGCCTCGCACAGGGACGACGTGAAAGTCGTGATCACGGATATGATGATGCCGTATATGGACGGCCCGGCGACGATCCGAGCCCTGCGCAGACTCGATCCGAAAGTCAAGATCATCGCGACCAGCGGATTGAAGGCCGAAGACAAACTGGCGGATGTCGCGCAATTCGGCGTGAAAACCTTCCTTACGAAACCCTACACGGCCGAGAAACTCCTGAAGACCGTCGCCGCCGCGCTGAAAGAAAAATAGCGGCGGCGTTTGTTTGTATACTTCCATATCCATAGAAAGTAATCGCTCACAAGCTTTTCGTCGCGCAGCGACAGTCTGATCCTGGCCGCGCGTTTATCGTGTTTGAAAATTAAGTACAACCAAATTAAGTACAACCATGGATATGGGGGATATGGGTGTAAGGACGGATTTTCCTGCACTGGTTCGCGCCTGGCCTATACCGCCCAGTTTTTTTCCAGTTCATCGGCCATCCGTTCATATTTCGCAGCAATGTCGTTAGCGCCTTGGGCGTCTTCCTGAGCGAAGGAATGAATGAGCGAGGTTTTGACCGTTTCGTCAAGCACCTCTTCAGCCAGCCGGAACAGGATGGCCTCTTCTTCGCGCATATGGCCGACCAGGTGATCGCGATACGAGTTGGCCGCTTCGATAATTCGGTCGGCGGCCGCGGAGTCTCCGTAACAATACTCTCTGACGGCCAGCTCCAGTTCGGCTATCAGCCTGCGTTCGGTCCGGTGTTCTTCGATCAAAAACCTGAGCGCGTCGCCGTCCCTCGGCAGAACGTTCGGACTTAAAGCGGGGAACAGATATTTTTCTTCTTTGTTGTGATGATAGCGGTCCGCGAAGTTTTGAGCGAAATCCAGAAGCTGGCCCAGGGCCTTCGGAGGGACAACGTCCCCGGTTTTCAGGTTCAAGCATATTCCGTCGAGCGCGCGCAGCGCCTGTTCGATCACTCGATGTTCGTGTCTAAGTATGTGAGTCGGTCGAGACATTGCTTTATCCTCTCTCAATGCGGATTGGCGAATAATTGCAGCAATTGTTTGACGATTATCGCCCGCTGGACCGGCGCGGGCTCATTCGGCCCGAATTCGGCCAATCGACGGCGAGCTTCATCGCTGCTCAGCCCTTTCCTGAAAGACTGTGACTGATCTAATTCCATCCATCTTTAAGAAGACGCAAGGCAGGCGCCAGCAGGAAATCAGCTGATATTACCCGGGCAAAGGACTTTCGAGGCCGGACGTTGGGAAAAATCTCTCACTCGCGCGGGTAAAAGCGCGCACAGTACAAACTATATGCAGTGGCAGGAAGATTGCATAATGTGAAGCGTTGCGACGCCCGGAAACGATGAAAAGTTCGTAGTCCCGCCTTCAGGCGGAATAGTTTGGATTCACGGAATTGATCTTTACCCCAGGCTTCCGCCTGAAGGCGGAACTACTAACTGATTTTCCGAGGAGGCCTATATGGCAAACGTCCTTGTATTGGGCGGCGGCTTTGCGGGCGTGGTCGCCGCGGAGAGTTTGGCGCGGCGATTGGGCCCTGAACACAGGATCACTCTCGTCTCGCGCCATCGTGAATTCACATTCTTCCCGTCGCTGGTGCGGCTGGCCTTCGGCTGTCTCAAATTGGAGGATGTTTTCTTCGACCTGGCTCATGCGATGCAGTCGCGGCGCGTCGTATTAAGGCAGGCTGAGGTCATCGGCTACGATCCTGATAAGCGTTACGTGGTCATCCCCCGTGGGCCGCGCAGTATCGTCGAAAGGCGCATCGCTTATGATTATCTCGTTTTTGCGATGGGCCGCAGGCTCGCCGTCGAACAAGTCCCTGGATTTTCCGACCGCGCGCATCATCTATTGACTGTAGGCGCGGCCTTGAAATTCGGCGAGGCTATAAAAAGCTTTCACGGAGGCCATGCCGTCATCGGCTATTGTCAGGGCTCGCGGCTCGCCGTGCCGGTTTACGAAACGGCGTTCGCGCTCGACCGTTTGTTGCGCGCTCGCGGCGAACGCGAACGCGCTAGAATCACCGTCGTCAGCCCGGACGATGCTGGCGGATTATTGGGCGGCGACGCGGTCGCGTCCGCGCTGCGAGACGCGCTTCAAGATCGCGGCGTCGAATTCAGGCAAGGTTTCTCAGTGAATCGCGCGACCGAAAAAGAAGTGCGGACGGCCGACGGCCGGCGCATGGATTATGACCTGTTGATGCTGATCCCGCCGTTTCAGGGGCCGAATGAAGCCTGGCGCATAGGCGTCACAGATCCGAATGGCTACATTCGCGTCGACAACCATATGCGCGTCCACCTCGCCGATCGTATGTACGCCGCCGGCGACTCAGTTAATTTTCCGGGACCGAAGATGGGACATATGGCCGTGTTGCAAGGCGAAGTAGCCGCCGCCAACCTTGCCGCCGAAATAGAAGGCCGTGACCCCGAAGCCAGTTACAATCACGAATTGATGTTTGTGATTGACGAAGGCGGCGGAGACTCTCTCTACCTACGTCACAAGTCCTGGGATGAAGAAGCCGCCGAACTGCGCCATGGCCGCTTCTGGGGCTGGGCTAAAAGAACACATGCCAGATATTGGGCGCGGCTGCATGGTCTGCGGCCTGTCGAATAAGAAAGTGGACAGTAATATGACTATCCACTGCTCACTATCGCGTCATCCGTCATTTAAATGAAGAGTGTTCAAATTAAAGATAAATGGAATCAACGATTTCAGGGTATGAACGCCAGTTCACCGCAGAGGCGCAGAGGACACAGAGGAAACGCAGAGAAAGATGAGATCCTGGTTTATCCTCCGCCGGGCTCTCTGCTTTCTCTCTGCGCTGCCTCGGCGACCTCTGCGCCTCCGCGGTGAACTCGTCTTGAGGAAGAAAGACATTATGCGAACACTGAACCATTTCACCGGCTGTCTTTTAGGCGGCGCGGTCGGTGACGCGCTGGGAGCTCCGGTCGAATGCGACAGTATCCACATGATCCGCAAAAAATACGGGTCAGCGGGGATCGCGGACTGCGATGTCGCTTATGGCAGGCGTGGGGCGGCGGCTGAGTTGGAGAAGAAGCCCTGGCCATCTCGCTTTACTGCGCGCTGGTGTCGCATGATGATCTCGCGCGAGGCGTTTTGTCGGCGGTCAATCACAGTGGGGACAGCGACAGCACGGGATCGATCACCGGTAACCTGCTCGGCCTGACGCTGGGCGTC
>DASUFM010000401.1:0-5490 GCA_036274535.1 Blastocatellia bacterium | reverse complement strand
CGGCGCAGTTCGCTTTTCTGGTAAAATTGCTCGGCGGATTCGGGATGATCCGCATCTATCATTTTGCGGCGATGGCCGGGTTTCTCTCGTTTATTCCCGGCCACCTGCTGATGGTGGCGCTGCACGGCTGGAACAACTTTTACTCAATGCTGACAGGGTGGAAACGCAGCCCCGATTATCTTGCGGATGCGCGATCTCAAAGGAGAACTTCATGCGCCAACAGACTGTGAAAAAAGCGAGCGGGCGGGGACCATTCGAAAAAGCTTTTCGGCGCGCGCTTTCCAATGCTTTTTGGTTTGGCGCCGGAGCAACGGTCATAGCGCTAACCAGCAATGTGTCTTGGAAGATGGCAGTGGGGCTGTTTACGATATACCTGCTATATCTAATCGTGATTGGCATTGACGCCCTATTGGTCTTGACTAGGGCGCTTCTTCCCATGTTGCTGACCATTCCGCTTGACATACTCTATCGCCGGGCGCCGATGGCAGAAGAGGTTTGGTTGCTCCTGGGAGCAGTCGCGCGAATTATTGCCGCCGGCGTCGGGCTTGCCTTTGGGTGGCATTTGTACCAACGGCTGTTTTAGCCGGGGCGCGAATCTCAGGCAGAAAGCAAAAGCCGGGTCAATCACCCAACGCTCTCATTCGATCATCAGGGAAACATCGAAATACTTCGTTAACACTGTACTCATTCTGTCTCGCATTCTGTCTCGCGCACATACTGCGCCACATGCTGAAGCTGTGTCGGCAGGAATCTCGGCATATAGCCCTCGGCATCTGCTGCAACGACAAAGTCATACTGCAGAATCGCATCGGAAAGCGCCGCCAGCACGCTGTCGATGTCGGCGGGATGGTAGGAAAGGCAATAGCAGGTTTTGAGGTTTGCCTTCTCCTCATCGGCTAAATACACCCCGCCTGGGTCCAGCGCATGAAGGTCGAACAGTATTCCTTGCGGGCGCCGCGCTTGAAATCCGTTGGTGTAGGAATGCAGCGACCATGAGGGCTCGGCGCGCTTCGGTAAGCAACTTTTGCAGTTACCATTTGGAAAGTAGCTTAGTGCTGATTGAATGAAGATGAGATGGCGATTGGGCGCGAATAAAACCCCGCTTGATCGCCGTCTCTCAAATTGGAATTTTGGCGAATTTTGTGCGAATCATGGTTGTCGTCAAAATTGGAGAATGCGCTGACCGAAAACCGCCAGACATCGTCAGTTTATCGTGGTAGAAAAACGTACGACGCCCGATCACGATAATTCCCATGAGACCTTGGTCTCGCGTGATCTGCGAGTTGAGCGAACTGTAACCAACAATCAAGGAGAAGCAATTTCATGCAGTATACACGACTCGGTAACACCGGATTGATTGTTTCACGGCTTTCTTTCGGCGCGATGACGTTCGGCAGCGATCCCTCAATACCTGCGGTTTTCAAGGTTGACCAGGAGAACGCCATAGCGATGATCGAACGCTCGCTTGAGGCGGGCGTCAATTTCTTCGACACCGCCGACATGTACTCCAACGGGCAGTCCGAGGTGATGCTCGGCGAAGCGCTCGGGACTCGGAGGCATGATGTGGTGATCGCCACCAAGGTCGGCTTCAGGGCTGGCGAGCCGATCACGCGAGCCGGACTTTCACGACGGCACATCCTCGCCTCGTGCGAACAGAGCCTCAAGCGGCTCAGCACCGATTACATTGACCTCTACATCGTCCACAAGGAGGACCCGTTCACGCCGCTGGAAGAGACGCTCGAAACCCTGAACGATCTCGTGCGAACGGGCAAGGTCAGATACGTCGGATTCTCGAACTGGTCGGCTTGGAGAGCCGCAACTGCCCTTCAAACGCAGAAAGCGAAAGGTTGGGCGCAATTTTCGTCCGGGCAGATGTATTACTCTCTGGTCGGACGCGACGTGGAGCATGAAATCGAGCCGTTCATGCGCTATGCGGGACTAGGCATGACAGTATGGAGTCCGCTAGCCGGAGGATTCCTGAGCGGCAAATACACGCGTGAAAACCTGAAGGACAGCGAGAACCGGCTCGCGGGCTTCGACTTCCTGCCGTTCGACAAGGAGGCCGGATTCAAAGTCGTCGAAAAGATTCGCGAGGTCGCCACGCGACACGAAGCGAGCGTGGCTCGGATCGCCATCGCCTGGCTGCTCGCCAAGCCGGTCGTTTCGAGCGTCATCGTCGGGGCGAGCAAGCCCCATCAACTTGAAGACAACTTGAAGGCGGCGGATTTGAAGTTGGGCGACGCCGAGGTCTCGGAACTAGATGCGATCACTGCGCCAACGCCGCTTTACCCGCAGTGGTTCAACATGAACTTGATCGACGTGAAGCACAAGGCGGCGATTGAAGCCGCACAATAGATGGACAACAAAACGTCACAACTCGACCAGTTGCAAATCAGGCGCTTCTCTGCCCTGTCAGTTTTTCCGATGAGCGCTTCGGCATTTAATCTGAAAAATTACACCCAGGAAGCTGCATCCTGGGCTTGGTCGAAATTTTGTGTCCTCGCGGCGCCGCGGTATAGGTAAGAATCCGATGTGCCGCCGCGGCGCCGCAAGAACACGAGCTTCTGAAGTGTAGTGCGCACATCCAGTTCACTCATTGCGTTAGTTGATAGATCTTTCGCTTGACGTCCGCATCTCCATGCGGGGCATAGAGAGGGAGTTTTTCTGCTTCCTGAGCTGAGACAGGTCTGGTGTTCCCAAACACGTCTACTTTATGACGGACAGGTCCCACACCGTCGGGTCTAATTGGCGGATGATCCGCTCCATTCCCATTCGGCGAATGCACTCGCGGCGCTGATCAACGTTTTCGATTTGGAGGACGCGGCGCCAATTCCGTCGTTGGTCGCGGCTCTGGTTGCAACGTCGGTCGCGTCGAAGGTCGCAACGTAGGTTGCATCGCAGGTCTCACCGTAGGTCGCATTGTAGGTTGCGGCATCGGTCGCGGCTTCGGTCGCTCTAGCGACCACCTTTCTGGTCAACTCGTCGGTTGCGTCGTCGGTTGCGCCAAAGGTCGCAGCGGCGACGGAACGACGATCACTCGCGGTTCAGCGAGGTTCGCCGCGCGATAAATGCCTTTAATAGCCTCACTGATAACTTGCGGGTCAGCCGGTTCCGTCCTGAACGCTCGCTTTATCCACAGCGCAGAATGCGCCGCCATCTTCTCGCGCTCTTCTTCCGTGATGCCGCCGCCTGCGAAGTCCGGCCGGCGCACGATTCCCGATTGTTTCGTCACGTGATAATCATCTCCCTAGTTGTCGAGTTATTGGTCTTTACTTCAAAAACCACAATCGGGGCGGGCTTAGCGGCCAAATTCGGGGTTCTTTTAATATAAACATACTGTTGGCGAGGTTCTGGCGCAATTTTTCGAGAGAAGGCTGACTGAGCCTGTTTTCAACTTCTCCTGATGTACACCGGCTTTACGTTCTCGGCTATCGAAGCCGTCGCCGCAACGACGCGGACGCCTGCAGCTTGGTCCTATGAATCACGTATGCGACACCCGGCTCAAGACTGACCTCGATGTCAGCGTTCTCCCACGCCACGAGTCCACAGATATGCTCTGCGGTACAGGCGATTTGGAGACTCCCCTTCACACTAGCGCGCTCGAGGCGAATGAAAAACGAGTGGTGAGAGACAGAGTAACCCCAAACTTTGCGTAGCCGCCCTTCCACCTGTTGAGACTTGTTAAGCGTCCGATGCAAGAGTCACAGACTCGGCCACAAGAAAGAAGATATGTGCGGACATGCCTGCCATGGTTTCTGCCTCAATTGCCACCACTTGGTCAGTTTCCTCAACCTGAACGAGCGTACTCACTTGCCTTCGCTCTTCGGCGCTAGCCAGTCTGAACTTCGGATGACTGAATTCAGTTGGACACGATATGTAGGAAACACCTGAAAACTCTGCGAGCGGCATGGCCTGTTCCATACCATCGTACGGCCTGAATGATGAGAAGATGATTGAAATGGGGGCCTTTGAAGGGGGCGGGCGTCTCAGAAAGAAATTGGGTCATGCCAGCGATTCCCCATGATCATCGAGTTTGAGCCAGAACCGTTTATTCTCCTTCTCAAATGATTGTCGTAGCCAAATTCAACTACGCCGTCACTATACCTGATCAGGCTTTCGTCAGGGTATGAACTTTCCTTCGGTAATCAACTTTGCAGTTACCATTTGGAAAGTAGTCCAGCCGATGAAAAATGGCGTTTCCCAATCCGCCCGCCGTGCGCCGCCGTAGATGTGTGTGTGTATGTACAGAGAGTTTACACGAGCAAAAAATCTAAACCTTTAATTTCTCCCAAACCCAATATGCAGGTTTGGAACAGGATCAACCACGTATTTTCATTGAGGCGACGGATCATTGGAGTTTAGCCCTCCTCCGATGATGCAAGCTGAACTATGAATGATGATTAAAAGAAAACCGCTGGAAAGGTTCCTCACATCTCGTTCAACCATCGTTTGTCATTCAGCGTTGAGACTTTCGTCGTTCGACATGATTTTCACACAATTTGGAGGCACTGAGTGGCAAATTTATTTGTCAGAAAGTCTATAGCGGCTTTGAAAGCCGAAGCCGCGGAGAGCGGCGAATCAACGCTGAAACGCTCGCTGTCCGCGTTCAACCTGACCACCCTCGGAATCGGCGCCATCATCGGCGCGGGAATCTTCGTCCTGACCGGGAGCGCGGCCGCCGCGCACGCCGGCCCGGCCGTAACACTCTCGTTCGTCGTCGCGGGCATCACCTGCGCGTTCGCCGGCTTGTGCTATGCGGAAATGGCGTCGACCGTCCCCATCTCTGGCAGCGCTTACGCCTATTCCTATGCGACTATGGGAGAGTTTGTGGCATGGATCATAGGATGGGACCTGGTGCTCGAATACGCCATCGGAGCGGTCGCGGTCGCGGTCGGTTGGTCCGGCTACGTCGTCAGTTTCATCAAGGAAAACCTGCATCTTTCTATACCTGCGGCCTTCGCTGCGGCGCCCTACGACTACGCCATCGTTAATGGACATGGAGTCATCACCAAGACCCCGGGAGCTGTGATCAACCTGCCGGCAATGATAATCATTCTGATTGTTACCACGCTCCTGGTAATCGGGATCGAAGAATCGGCCAAGTTCAATGCGGCGATCGTCGCCTTGAAAATCGGCGTCGTCCTGATTTTTATCGTGGCGGGTATCAGTTACGTCAACACGGCCAATTGGGTCACGGACGCCAACCCCACGGGCGCGTATATTCCTCCACCAATCGGCCCCAAACAGTACGGGTGGGACGGTATTTTGGCGGGCGCGGCGCAAGTCTTCTTCGCATACATAGGTTTCGACGCCGTTTCAACCACGGCTCAGGAGGCGCGCAACCCGCAAAAAGACATGCCCAAAGGCATTCTAGGCTCGCTGGCGATTTGCACGGTTCTTTACGTGCTGGTCGCGTTCATATTGACCGGAGTAGTGAGTTACGACAAGCTTGGCGTGACCGCTCCAATCGCGGTCGCCATTGACGCCATC
>DASUFM010000400.1:0-8840 GCA_036274535.1 Blastocatellia bacterium | reverse complement strand
GTTGGCGCCGCGATGGACGTACATGGCAATTTGGGACCAGGCTTTTTGGAGGCCGTCTATCACGCCGCGATCAGGATAGAACTCACCAATCGCAAGATCCCATTCGAATCGGAAAGGTCTTTGCCTATCTTTTACAAAGGGCAGCAACTTGACACCGGATACAGAGCGGATTTGATTTGCTATGATCAGATCGTTGTTGAGTTAAAGGCGTTGGACAGGCTTATCAGCAAGGAAGAAGCGCAAATGCTGAATTATTTGAAAGCCACAGGAATGCGCGTAGGAGTCCTGATCAACTTCGGGAGTCATGGCAAATTGGAATGGAGAAGATACGTCAATTAATCCACTTCGTGTCTTCTTCGTGTGACTTAGTGGATTAAATCTTTTCGGGGGAGCCGCAGGCGCGGCTGAGAGTCCGAAAGTCGGAGACCCTTGGAACCTGATACGGTCAATACCGTCGTAGGGAGAAAGGAAAAACAATGAACAACAACGGAAACAATTCAAATCACAACTCATCGCTCAAAACGCAACTTCCCAATTCACAACGCGTCTACGTCGCAGGCTCGCAACCGGGCATTAACGTTCCGTTCCGCGAGATCAGCCAGCGCGTGACTAAAAGTTTCGACGGACAGACGGAGGTCAACGATCCGGTTCGCGTTTATGACGCGAGCGGCCCGTGGGGCGATCCCACATTCAAAGGCGACGTGCGCGACGGATTGCCCGCGCCGCGCCGGGAGTGGATCATCAGCCGCGGCGACGTGGAAGAATACGAAGGCCGCGAGGTCAAGCCTGAAGACAACGGCTATCGTTCGATCGAAGAAGCCGTCTATGCGCGCGACAAGTCCAGAGGCAAGCTCGAAGAGTTTCCCGGATTGCGACGCCAGCCGCTGCGCGCGAAACCCGGCCGCGCCGTCACGCAGATGCATTACGCGCGTCGAGGCGTCATTACGCCCGAAATGGAATTCGTCGCCATTCGCGAAAACCTGGGAAGACAGGCCGCGTTTGAAGCGCTGGGCAATGGCGACCGCAACCGGCTCAATCATCAACACCGTGGCGAAAGCCTCGGCGCGAGCGTCCCGCCATATGTCACGCCTGAATTCGTGCGTCAGGAAGTGGCTCGCGGGCGGGCCATCATTCCCGCCAACATCAATCACCCGGAAAGCGAGCCGATGGCGATAGGCCGCAACTTCCTGGTCAAGATCAACGCCAACATCGGCAACAGCGCCGTGGCGTCGTCGATTGAAGAAGAGGTCGAGAAGATGCGCTGGGCGACAAAATGGGGCGCCGACACCGTGATGGATCTTTCCACCGGCAAGAACATCCACGCCACGCGCGAATGGATCATCCGCAATTCGCCGGTCCCCATCGGCACAGTGCCGATCTATCAGGCTCTCGAAAAAGTCTCAGGCAAGGCCGAAGAACTGACCTGGGAAGTGTTTCGCGACACACTGATCGAACAGGCCGAACAGGGCGTCGATTACTTTACGATCCACGCCGGAGTCCGTCTGCCGTTCATCCCGCTGACGGCGAAACGCGCCACGGGGATAGTTTCGCGCGGCGGTTCGATCATCGCCAAATGGTGCCTGGCGCATCACGAGGATAGTTTCATTTACACCCGCTTCGCCGAAATCTGCGAGATCATGCGCGCCTACGACGTGTCATTCAGCCTGGGCGACGGTCTGCGTCCCGGTTCGATCGCTGACGCCAACGACGATGCGCAATTCGCCGAACTGGAAACTCTGGGCGAACTGACGAAGATCGCCTGGGAAATGGATTGTCAGGTGATGATCGAAGGCCCCGGCCATGTGCCCATGCATTTGATCAAAGAGAATATGGACAAACAGCTCGCGTCATGCGACGAAGCGCCTTTTTACACGCTCGGCCCGCTCACGACCGATATCGCCCCCGGTTACGACCACATCACGTCGGCGATCGGCGCCGCGATGATCGGATGGTTCGGCACGGCGATGCTCTGTTACGTCACGCCGAAGGAGCACCTTGGCCTGCCCGACAGGAAAGACGTGAAGGACGGCGTGATCGCTTACAAGATCGCCGCGCATGCCGCCGACCTGGCCAAGGGCCATCCCGGGGCGCAATACCGCGACAATGCGCTCTCTAAAGCCCGCTTCGAGTTCCGATGGGAGGATCAATTCAACCTCTCGCTGGACCCGGAAACCGCGCGTGAATTCCACGACGAAACCCTGCCGCAGGAAGGCGCGAAACAGGCCCACTTCTGCTCTATGTGCGGTCCTCATTTCTGCTCGATGAAGATCACCCAGGACGTGCGCGACTTCGCGGCGAAACAGGGAATCGATGAACAGGCGGCTCTCGAAGCGGGACTGCGCGAAAAAGCCGAAGAGTTTAAGCAGGCAGGGGCAGAATTGTATGTAAAGGCATAGCAATTGCGATCTGATCGGAGAGCGGCCCTATAAAACCAAGGGTCGCTCTACTTTTTCTCCTCGCCCACTTATCAACAAGAAATGCAGGACAGGAAAATATCTCAATTGTTGGGATTGACGCCCGCGTTTTCCAGAAATTCCCACAAACCGTCCATCGCTTTCTCTTTATTCCGATAAAACGCGCTGCCGCTGATTCGCCAGAATTTCCAGCCGGCTCGGCGCAATTGGGCTTCGCGGCGCTGGTCGTACTCCCATTTTTCGGCTCCGGGCCACTGGTCTCCGTCGCACTCTACGGCGACGCGGTTGTTCTCTCCCTCGACGACCAGATCGATGCGGTATTGAAAGTCCCTGGGGAACGGGCGAAATTGCGGGATGACGGTGTATCCGTGATTGATGATCTTTTCCCCGACTTCGAATTCGAACTCGCTGTCCGCCATTTGCTTGAGAACGTTGATACCCGCTTCGACTTCGGACTTAGGCGGGTTGAGATACCAGCTGAGAAGCTTATGCCGCACGCACTCGGGATTGTTGATGTCTCTCAACCTGACCGAGTGGAAGAGGAAGACCTGGTCTCGGGCGCGGCTCGTGGCTACGTTGAATCGCCGCCGGGCGTCTTCTCTGACTTGCGGCGAGAAAGGCGCGTTGTTCGCGACCACCAGCGACAGGAACATCACGTCTCTTTCGTCGCCCTGAAAAGCGTAGGCGTCGCCGCAGATAATCCTGCGCTCTTCTCTTTCTCTTTCGTCCAGATCAGGATGGCGCGCGATAAGATTCGAAATGTATTTCGCCTGTTTTTCGCCGAGCAGGGAGATGATTCCCATCGTTCGCTTCCGCCTGTTGCTCCCGACCAGCGCGTAACGCGGATCGTGGCACAGATTGACCAGGGATTCGACGACTCTCTCCGCTTCAGGCTCATTGATGTCGTTGGTGTTTTTATAGCCGTTTTCGACGAAGACCGTTTGAATCGGCGGGTCGAGTATTTCCTGCGGCGACGGGCGGCGCAGCGGTTCCAGCCTGCCACCGTAACTCGGTGACAGGTGGTTATTGAATTCGATGATCGGCGGCACGCATCGAAAGTGTTCAGTCAACAGAATTCGGTCTATCTCCGGAATTGTGCCGGTAATATCATAGAGGCTGTGATCTATGTCGAACCGCTCGGGATAAGGAATGTTCGTGAGAAACTGGCGGTTCAATTCATAGATCTTCTCTTTCTCTATGCCGACATTCGCCGGGCTGATCTGTTCGGGGTCGCCTACGATCAGGACCTTGTTCCCACGATACAGCACGGGCAGCGCGCGCAGATCGCACTGGCTAGCTTCGTCAACGATGATCACGTCGAAGGCCCCGGGTTTCGCCTCGAAGGATTGAACCACTCTGAAGAGCGGCATGATCCAGACCGGGACCGCGCCAACCGCTTCGATCATCGCCCTGTTGGCCGCCGCCAGGTGGCGCTGGGCGTATTTCCCCGTCCCCTTGCCGAATTGCTTCATCGCGTTGGCCCACGCGGTCAGAGCCAGGTACTGGCGGTCTTCGATGTTCGCGATCTGTCTTTCCCAGGTCCGTTCGGTGACGAGTTGCGTGATCAGTTCGCGCTCTACTTTCCGCGCTCTTTCGAGGCGATTTTGAAGGCTCTCGACGCTCTCGCGATTGTGAAGACGGATCAGCCATTCGTTGAGCCGCCGCCATCGCCACGCCTGCGCCCAATCCCGCGGCAGCGCTTTGACGCCGGATTTCGTGGCCTCGACTTCGATCAGGGAAGCCCATTTCGGCGCCACGCTCTGAAGCCTCTTCATCAATTGATCAAGCTTCATCGCGTCCGGACGCAGGCCGGTGAGCCGCAGCGCTTCTTCATACGCCGCTTTGTAACTCTCGCCGGAACGTTCTTTGACTGCGGCGGCGAATTGCGCCCAGAGCGAATGCGCGTCCTGCTTTTTAATCTCGCCGCTGAGGTCTTTCTGGTATTGGCGCAGATAATCCGACAAACGCTTTTCGTCAATCGCCGCCACCTGCCCCTGTAACGTTTCCAGGTGTTCGCCCAGTGATGAGCCTTTGTGAAAGATCTGTTTGTGATCCGGACATCCGAGCGAAATCAGAGCGGCGCCGATTTGCGTGAAGTGTTTGTCTATCCACTCCACAACGCCGCGAAAATCTTTAAGACGGGATTCGACGTCAGCCAGAGGCATCAACGCTTCCGCGTCTCGTCCCGGCCCATCCACGTTTCGGATGCCTTGCTCCCACCTCAGTTCCAGTTTCTTCAGGTAGTCTTCGTAAGAAAACAGCGCCCGGATCAAATCTATTCTTTCGAGCGTCGTGAGTTTCCGGCCATCGACCCTGACCGAGTCGAAGAACCGTTTTGCTTCCTGAGAAAGCCAGAGGCGAGTAATGGCGCTGGAGGGACTCTTCCCCTTCTCGACGGTCATGCGCAACTCTTCCAGAGCGGCGTCCCGATCAAAGTCCGCAGGCAGCTCGGCGATGCTTATCTCGTATCCCTGAATCTTCTGGAATGACGGGAACGCTGATTCGTAAAGCTCTACGCAGGCTTGCAGGAACTCGCGCCAGAAAGCGTTCTGACTCTCTCCGGACACCATGAGGTTGAGTAGCCGCAGCCGCCAGTCGGCGTCAAGCCGCTTCAAATCAGCGAGCGCGGGTTCTAGTATGGAAATCACGTTGAGGATCTCTTCCGGCGCGGCCTCGTGTAGCTGCTCCCGCCAATCGGCGCGCAAATCCTCCGTTTCCGCGCCGAGGGCGGACGCGTAGCGCAGGTTGTCAAAGACTCTGGAAATATGTTCGGGAGATTGAATCCTCGCGGGATCGGGGAAGTATTGAAGGCAAGCCTTTCTGTCTTCCGGCGAGATATCGCCCAGCAGCGCGCATAATTCCTTCAATTCCGCATCTGAAAGCAGAGGCTCGGTTTCGGGAGCGAGTCTGTCCGGCAGCCAGGAATGTTTTCTATCGCCCTGCGAGCATTCCTTTGCGGCCTGGTGCGCTGAGACTTCGGCGCCGCTGATCGTGATCTTGCAGGAGTCGAGCTCGGCCCAATCCCTGATCTGTTGATGAAGCCTCGCCTGTTCCTCGCGAACGGTTTTCAGTTCGGAGCCTATATGCCGGATTCTCTCCTCGTGTTCGCGGCTGTTTCTCATGGCCAGCCGTTTGCCGATTTCGACGACGGAATCGTTGAGCTGTTTCTTCGATTCCGCGTCGCTGCCCAACTGGCTGACACAGAGGCTCCTGATCTCCGGCGGGATAAGATCTCTCAACACCTTCAGTGCGTTCTCCGTCTGGCTGGTGACGAGCACGCGTTTCCCTCGCGCGAGCAATGAACTGATGATGTTCGCGATCGTATGGCTTTTGCCGGTCCCTGGCGGGCCTTGCACCAGGACGCCGAAGCGTTCTTTCAGCCTGTCAAGAATCTCTTTTTGCTGGTCGTTGTATTCAAGAGGAAAGAAAAGCTCGCCCTCATCGGCGCCGTCATCGCTGTTTTTGACGACTGCGATGGTCGCTCCGATCTCAAGAGATTCCGGCGGCTTCGGCGACTCGCCCGCGCTTTGATCCGCGACCAGCGAACGTATGAATGGAGACAACTGGTCCCCGGCCAGGACGGATTCCGCTGTTTTCTGGGCGTCGTCTATCCAGAAATGGCGGGCGCGCTGCCTAACGAAAATAACTGGAGAGTTATAAATAGTGGGTATGGAAGATATGGGCGGCTGCGCGATCGGCGCGTCTTCGTAAAGATTCGTCTCCTCAACCGGGGCCGTGCTCAACAATCCCGTCACGGTCGTGGCGGTGCCGCGCATCTGATCGTGGTTCCAGACTTCGGGCGGCATGTCGCCGCCGTTTATTTTTGCGGCGTATTTCAGGAGCTTGTCCTTGTTCGGATAATCGAGATCCCGCAGGCACTCCAGATCGAACTGAGTCGTGCGGGTTTGAGCCGGTCTGAGCGTGATCTTTCTGCGATCGGGATTAAATTCGAGGTCCAGCGGCGTCAGCAGCAGCGGATGATGGATTTTGATTCCCGCGCTGTAATTCCAGGCGAGGAAAAGATGTCCCCATAATATTTCGATGCGGTCTCCTTCGACACCAAGCCTCTGATGCAGAGAAAAGAGCTGATCGTAAAGTTCATTCGCCTTGAACAACGGCAAAGTCTGTTTTGCCCACGGCTCCCATTGGGTTTCAAGATAATTGTTCAAGGCCGCCTGGCGCGCGGCCGAATCTTCAAACTTTTCCCCGCCTTCACGCGCAAGCGACGGTTTCGGCCTTTTGGTCGGATTCGTGGACGGCGCTACCCATTCCTTGAGAATCGGCGGCAATAATGGAGGATCGTCGTAAGAGCTTTTGTATACCGCGAGCCAGCCGTCTTCGGCGGCCGTTTCCGGCGATTCATTCACTTCATTCCCTTTATTCCCGTGATCGAATTCCTTGATTCTGCAATATGTACAGGGAATGAGATCGGCCTGACGCCAAAACAAATCGTCATACCCGCTCACGAGTCGAGCCACGGGCAGATCGATTGCGTAAACTTTGCTGATGTATTCAAAAAGATTGGCTGCTTTATCTTGCGCCGACATATAGAGAATCCCTCGAATTGGTATGTGTAGTCAGGGGGGACGCCAGGATCGGCTTACTGAAAATACTCCTGAATGGAAGCGACTTCAACAAGTTTTTCAGCCTGATCGGATATCTCTTCTGTCGTCTGTAACTTCGAGATGCTGTTTTCCGTTACAGCCAATAGGACATAAATCATTCTTTCGCCGTCACGCCGCCGCAACTGCTGCCAGCTCCCGCCGCGCATCCATAGCAGTGCTGGCCGAAGATAATTTTGCGGCCGAGCAGTTTGTCCGGATCGAAGTCGAAGACTGTCCCGCCCGATTCCTCCGACAGATTCAAATCCAGCATCTGATTGAAATCACAGTCGTAGAGGCGCCCGTCGTAGCCGACGCTGATGAGCGATCGGCACATCACGCCCCGGGCCGCCGACGGGTTGAATCCATTGACCAGCCGCGTCATATAATCTTCATAAGCGCCCAATCGTTCGAGGTCTTTTCTGAAACGGTTGATCGGCATGTTGGTGATCGTAAACAGACTGTTGAAGGCCACGCCGAATTTCGCCTCGAGCTCTTTTTTGAATTGCCGCTCCAGAGTCTCCTGCGAAGCCGGAAGGAATGCGCCGGCCGGGTTGTAAACGAGATTCAAAATCAACCCGGCGCCATTGGGCCTGCCGTAACCCTGTTCGTTCAACAATCGCAGCGACTCGACGCTCTTTTTGAACACGCCATTGCCGCGTTGTTTGTCGGTGAAGAACTCCTGGTAATAAGGCAGCGACGAGATCACTTCGACCTGATGTCGCGCGAAGAATTCGGGCAGGTAGCGTTTGCTTTCGCCGGTTTGCGGATTACCGTCGATCGTCACCGTCAGGTTGTGGCGAACCATGACGTGTTTGCCTGACTGGCGCGCGGCTTCGACGAAGTAATCGAAATGCGGATTGAGTTCCGGCGCGCCGCCGGTGATGTCGAGCCTGGTGATTTCCGGGCGGTTCGCCAGGATTTCCAGGCAGCGATCGATGATTGGCCGGCTCATCTGCTCGGTCCGTTTGGGCGAAGCGTCGACGTGGCAATGATGGCAGGCCTGGTTGCACAGGCGGGTGACGTTGACCTGCAATGTGTCGACGCCGAGCGGCGACAGATCGAGATCGTGCTCCGCCAGCTTTTCTTCGAACGACGGCAGGCTCATATTCACATCGCCCCGCGCTTGCGCAGCGCATTATGCATCTGCACGCCGTGAACCAGAGTCATTCCGGCTTCCATCACGGCCGCCACGTGGACCGCTTCGGTCATCTCTTCGGGGTTCGAACCGTTCTCCAGGCACTGCGTGGTGTAGGCGTCTATGCAATATGGGCATTGTTTGGCATGAGCGACTGCCAGCGCGATCAAAGCCTTCTCGCGTTTAGTCAACGCGCCGTCCTCGCCGGTCACGGCGTTGTAATAGTCGAAAAACTTCTCCGCCAGTTCGCCTCGGAACTGGCCTATCTCCCCGAAACGGTCCAGATCTTTTGATTCGTAATAGTTCATCAGTCGTCTCCGGTGGAATTCGTCTCTGATTCTTTTATTTGTTCGCTTTGCGGCTCGGCGACCCGCGTCTCGCCCTTTGTCCATCGCGGGTCGTAAGGGCAGTGGCGGCAACCCGATCCGCAACAATGTCCACGCTTCAGATGGTAGAGGCTGGTGAAGACGATGAAATCGCCTTCCTGATAATAGTCTTCGCCTTCGACAAACTCGCTCATTGTAATAGCTTCATCGCTCCCGCCCTGTATTGCGGGTTACGTTTGATTGGCGATTCATCATAAGTATACGAACGCCGAAGTGGCAAGCCGCGTTTTACACGCGCGGACGCAATACGTGTTAAGATGTGGAGCGGACTAATGGTGTTTGAAAAAAAGCAACGTCAATT
>DASUFM010000399.1:0-2942 GCA_036274535.1 Blastocatellia bacterium | reverse complement strand
AGAGCAACTCTTCGCCGTAGCCTACAGCGACTACCTGCGTGGCAATAAGGAATGGGGTCATGCATCGGCCTCAAAAGTTCCTTAAACGCCGCTCCTTACACGGAGGATAGCGCCGAGCTCGTCAAAGCGTTTCACCCATTCCCGCGCGCTTTGATCACCAGTTTCAGCCTGCTCCCGCCTGGCCTGGTAATGTCGGCGGGCAATGCGGAAATAAAGCTGCTGCCCCTTCATCAGATCAATATCAATGTCTACGGACTGCAAAGTTCGGAGCATTGTCTCAATGCCTGTCAGCAAGGACAAGTCGTGCGGGTTCCGGCGGAGTCGCTCCATCAACGCAGTGAGCCGGCGCCCGGCGACGAATCCAACGGCGTTTCTTTCGGCGCCGAAGCCCCACTTGCGAACTTCGTCGAGGAGGCCGCATAGTTGATCGAGGTCCGGGCCTTCGGCTTCCAGCAACCGGCGCAGATTGGCGTTTAGCGCGTACTCCGCCGGCGCCGCCAGAGCCCTCGGCAGCGGAATATTCAGCTCGCGCATCGCCTGCATGATCGGATAGTTCAGATCGTAAATCCGGCGGAAGGAGTCTTCGATCTCTTCGAACGTATGGGTGAGAATGCGCTCGAAGATACGGCGCTGTTCGTCACGGAAGAGGTGCCAAAGCGAGTAATTGTGCGTCTGAAAATGGCGATCCATCAACCGGATGACCTCCGGCAGATCGCTTCGCGAAAAAGCTTCGATGATCTGCCGGCGCATCGTCTCGAAGGCCTCATTCCCGATAAACTCCCGCACGCCGCCCATCAGACTGTGGTCGCCCAGATGCAGCACGGCAAAGCTGATCGTTGTTTCTGACCAGGTGACGTTAGAACGCATCCGCGCCCGGCCGATCGCCAGTTTCTGACGCCCGGCTTCTTTCAGATCGTAAAACTCGCGCTCGGCCGTGTAACAGTTGATACCGGTCGTTTCCTGGTAATCCTCGAAGAGTGACGACACGGCGTAATGCGCCCCGACGCGCATCAGGTCAATCATCGCGGGTTTGACGAGCTTTTCATAAACCTTCGCGCCGTCGCCGTGTTCTGGGAGGTTGCTCGGCGCGTGTTCGAGCAACGAGCGGAAAGCAGATTCCAGCGTGGCGCCGCAAGCCCTTTCGGCAAGCTGGATCGCGCGCGCGGCGTATTGAAGGACCTGCGTGGTCTCCAGTCCTGAAATTTCGTCGAAGAACCAGCCACAACTGGTGAACATCAGCATGGCATGCCGCTGCATTTCGAGCAGCCGGAGCGCTTTGATTTTCTCCTCGGATTCGAGCCGGCGTCCGGCGTGGCCGGCCAGAAACCGTTCTATATTCTCCGGCGAACGATCCAGAATCACAGTAATGTAATCATCCCGCGCTTGCCAGGGATCAGGCAGCAGCGGCGTCATCCCCTGTTCATATATTTCCACCATCCGGTCGCGTAACATCTCCATCGCCTCCCTCAATGGCGCTCGCCATTGCTGGCCCCAGCCGTGGCGCCCCGAATTGCATCCGCAATCGCCGCGCCATCGCTCGACGCCGTGCCGGCAGCTCCAGGAAGTGTTCTCAATGATCTCGACCTCGCGCGTGGGCGGACGCAGTTCGAGGAACTCGCCGTAGACGGTGAGCCGCGCGAGCCGCTGCGCTTCGACATGATCGAGCGCATAGGCGAGCGCCATCTCGCCGAATCGATGGTGATGCCCGTAGGTCTCTCCGTCCGTCGCCGTATGCGCAAGCTGTGGCGCGTCATCGCTGGTGAAAGCCTGGACCCATCGTCTGGCGAGCGCTTCACCGTTATTGAGCAGGCCGGTGAAGGCTATGTCCTGCGAGATCGGTCCGTCATAGAAGAAGATCGTGAGGCTGCGGCCCGACGGCAGCGTACATAGATAACTCGCCCGCGGGTCGATCCTCGAACCGTCGACATCGAACCAGTTCTTGCCGCCGATACTGCGCACGCGGCGCGCCTGATGCGGCGCGAGGATAGTGAAGGCGATGCCCTGATCGGCAAGGGCCTCAAGCGTCCCCAGGTCAACGGCCGTCTCCGGCAACCACATTCCTTCAGGGCGGCGGCCGAAACGATGCTCGAAGTCCCTGATACCCCAGATGACCTGTGTGCGCTTATCGCGGCTGTTGGCCAGGGGCATGATCATATGGTTGTACGCTTGCGCCAGCGCCGAACCGTGGCCCGAAAAACGCGCGCGACTTTCGCGGTCGGCCTCGATGACGGCTTGATAGACCTCCGGAGAGCGCCGCTCCATCCAGGCCAGCAGCGTCGGTCCGAAGTCGAAACTGATGCGGGAATAGTTGTTGACGATATCGCGGATGTAATGATCATTGTCTAGGATCCGAGCCGCGGCGTTCGTCGCATAACATTCCGCAGTGATCCGTTCATTCCAGTCGTGATAGGGGTAGGCTGAATCCTGCAGTTCGACCTCTTCCAGCCAGGGGTTTTCACGTGGCGGTTGGTAAAAGTGGCCATGCACGCACAGGAAGTAGTTCGTCATCTATTTTCCTCGGGAAATACGCGTAGCGACGAATAAATTAGTCGCTACGCGGCGCTCTTTCATCGTTTAGGGACATCGCAGTAAAGAAACATCTATGGCTTTTTTCCACACGGTCGCTTAATCAGCCTCGTCATATTCACGGCGATCGAGATCAGCTCGACATGACTGAGAACAGATCGAGCAAATGTATTGCGGCGGCGCCAGCCGGTAAATTCCCTCTCTTTTATCGCCACTTGGATTGAAAATTGAGACTCCTGTTCGAGGAGAGGGTCCAATTCCAATTACTCATTGCTTCCGCCTTAATGTTCTTTCAAAACCTTATTCCGCCTTAATGCTGATGAATATCGCAATCTATGTGCCGCGCCATGCGTAGTGAAGGCACGGTTAAGCTTTCATGTCGAGAGGTTGGCAGGGGGCTTTTCCCAGAGACGCTC
>DASUFM010000398.1:0-3933 GCA_036274535.1 Blastocatellia bacterium | reverse complement strand
ATAATGCTGGCGATGAATCAAGTCTCGCTCAACAAGGAAAAGTTCCTCAACAACTTTTATCTGAAGAGCAAACGCTCCGTTCTCAAAGCGCGCACTGAAGGCCCTGCCGCGTGGGTGCTTCCCGGGGACGATCCACGCCCGACCGAGGCCGCCGACCTGGTCAACCTGCTCAAGATGCAGGGAATCGAAGTCCACAGGGCCGATAAGGAGTTTGAGACCAAAGAGGGCAAATTCCCGGCGGGCAGTTACATTGTGCGGATGGATCAGCCCTATTCGCGCATGGCCGATATGCTGCTCGACACGCAATATTACAACGTCAACGATCCACGCCCTTACGACGATACGGGCTGGACGCTGGGGCCGCTGCGCAACGTGAAGACGGCGCGCGTTAAAGACGAAAAAGCGCTGGACGCGCCGATGACGTTGATCAACGGGCCGGTCAAAGTCAGAGGCGCCGTCGCCGGCGCCGGCAAAGCCGGTTACGTCATCAACCACACGGCGGAAAGCGCGCTCGCGCAACTTCGCTTCCGGTTGAAGGACGTAAAGATGAACGCAGCCGAGGGCGCTTTCAAAATCGGCGAGCGCGCCTTCAACGCCGGTTCATTCATCATCAGGAGAGAAGGCAGTCCAACCGCCGTGGCCGACCTCGACGCGCGTTTGAAAAAAGAAGTGGTCGAGTTGGGACTGACCGCGCAGGCGGTGGATAAACTGCCCGAAGTCTCGCAGCACGCCCTGGCCATCCCGCGCATCGCGCTGGTTCATACATGGGTAAATACGCAGGATGAAGGCTGGTATCGAGTCGAATTTGACAGGCTGGGCATACCTTATGATTACATCTCGGAGCACGTTGTTCGCGATACCGCCAACCTCCGCGAAAAATGGGATGTGATTATCTGGGGGCCGGCCAGAGGCAATGCGCAATCGATCGTGCGCGGCGTTCCGCATCGCGGCGAAAAAGACTCGCCGATTCCGTGGAAGAAATCCGACATCACTCCAAATATGGGACAGTCGCCTGACACGACCGCCGATATGCGCGGCGGCATGGGAATCGTCGGCGTGGCCAACCTGCAGAAGTTCATCGAAGGCGGCGGTTTGTTCGTTACCGTCGGCTCCAACGCCTCGATCCCGATTGATTTCGGCGTCACGGAAGGCGTTTCGATTCAGGAGGCGCGAAGCTTACAAGCGCGCGGCTCGATCATGAACGCCTCATTCGCCGATCGTAAGAGTCCTATTGCTTACGGCTACGACGAGAGACTGGCTGTTTACTTCAATCAGGCGCCGTTGCTGCAAGTCGCCAGATTCGGCGGAGGTGGCGGTGGTCGTGGCGGCGGCGGAGGCTTTGCCGGCGCCGGAGGCGGCCAGGGACAGGGACGTCCAAGCGGACGTGGCAGCCTGACCGATCCCGATGAGGTTCAAGGACGCAAAACCGTAACGGCCCCGGCTCCGCCTACCGGAGAAGACGGGATCCCCGCCCAGTTCCGCGAGCAGATCAACGCCCAAATGCCTCCGCCGGAGATGCGCCCTCGCGTCATCCTCCGCTTCGCCGATGAAAAGAATCTGCTGGTCAGCGGCATGCTGGCGGGCGGCTCGGAATTGGCCGGCAAACCCGCCGTGCTCGACGTGCCAGTAGGCAAAGGGCACGTCGTGATGTTCGCCAACAACCCTATGTGGCGCCACGAAACTCACGGCAGCTTCTCGCTGCTCTTCAACGCCGCGCTGAACTTCGACAATCTTCACGTCGGAAGAGCCGCGCCGAGAAGAGCGAATTCGCCGCAGGCCGGACAAGGCAACGAAGATAATGATCAGTGATTTAAAAACGCGGAATACGCGGAAATAACGGAAATCGCGGAAAGGCTGGGCGATTCTCGATCAACTCTTCCGCGTGTTCCGTTATTTCCGCGTGTTCCGCGTTCTCTTAGTCTCTATTTACATCCCCTTGCAGCTGCGCGAACTCTTCACGGAAGCGCCGCTCCATTTCCACGCGTGAAGCTTCGGGTAACAGGCTGGCGCGCACGGCGTTGATCGACAGTTGTTCCATTGTTTCCGCGCCGCGGCCGAGGATTTGCGCGGCGCGCAGGTATTCATCGGTCAACGTAGTGTTGAACATCGGCGGGTCGTCTGAATTGATCGTGACGAAAAGACCTTCGTCCAGCAAACGCGGCAGAGGGTGTTTTGCGAGCGACGGCGCTACGCCCAGACAGACATTGCTGGTCGGGCAGACTTCGAGCGGGATCTGTCGGTCACGCAACTCCGCTACCAGCTTCGGATCCTCCAGGCATCTGACACCGTGGCCGACGCGTTGCGCCTTCAACGCTTTCAGCGCTCCCCAGATGCTTTCGGCTCCGGCTGTTTCGCCGGCGTGTGGGACTGCGGGGAGTCCCGCTGTTCGCGCGCGCTCGAAAGCGTCTTTAAAAAGCTCCGGGGGATTTCCCGCTTCAATTCCACCCATCCCGAGCGCCACGACGCCGCGGTCCATTCCGCTGATCGCCCAATCGGCCACCGTCAATCCATGTTCGATCGGCCGCACATTGCGGACGATATCCAGGACCCAGCCGACGCTGATTTTTAACTCCTGCGCAGCCCAATCTCGCGCGCGGCTTAGCGCGGCGATCTGGTCTTCAAAAGGAATTCGATTGTTCGAGCTGTAATGAGTGAATGGAGTGAATGTGGCTTCGCTGTGCAGTATATGCTGCGCCGCCTGGCCTCGCAGGAATTCGCGCGCGATGAATTCGATGTCTTCGGGTGAGCGAATGCAGGAGGAGATCGTCAGGTAGATTTCGACGAAATGCCGGAAGTCGGTGAATGTGTACCATTGCCGCAATCCGTCGACCGTCGTCGCGGGTAGCGTCACGTTGTTGCGCTCGGCGAGCTGAAGCAGCGTCTCAGGCTGGATCGAGCCTTCCAGGTGAACATGTAGTTCGACCTTCGGCATGCGGCGGATGAATGTGTCTAGAGACATAGACTCACAGATATTTGATGAACATCACTTCGTTGCGCCGTTCGTTGTAAACCAGTTCATCGACCAGCTGGTCGGCCATCAGGATGCCGAATCCGCCGGCGCGCAGGCCCTTTTCGTCGCGCACCGAGACGTGGCGAAAAGGGTCGCCGGCGGGATTGTTCACCGCCGCGTGTTCGAGCGCGCTGGGATCGAAGCCTTCGCCCGGGTCCTTGATCCAGTAAATGATCGCGCGTTTGAGCATGACGCAGAGGACTTCGACATATTTCGTCGGGTCGAGTTTTCCGCCGTGTTCGATGGCGTTGTTGAGCATCTCGCGGAAGGCGTAAGCGATGGCTTCGCGTGTGTCATCCGGCAGGCCGGTTTTTAGCTGAGTGAGAAGTTTTTGGAGGATCGGAACCGCGGCCAGGTCGCAGGGCACGCGCAATTGCACCCAGTGCGGTTCCGCCGAAATGACTTCGATCTCGGGCAGCGACTGTTCATTTATCACGGCCCTGACCGCCGCGCGGATATCCGCGACGCCGAAGGGTTTGACCAGAAAATCACAGACTTTCTGGCGTAAGGCGCCGAGCACGGCTTCGGGCGTTCCGAAGGCGGTGATCATTATGGCTTTCAGTTCCGACTGCCTGTTGCGCGCCTGTTCAAGAAATTCGAGCCCGTCCATTTCGGGCATCGCATAATCAATGACCACCAGGTCGATATTTTCGCGCTCCAGCAACTCCAATCCCTTCCTGCCGCCGGTCGCGTGTAACAGCGCATGACCTTCCCTGACAAGCGCGCCTTCAATAACCTGGTGTAAAGCTGGATCATCGTCAACTACGAGGACCTTGCCCATTGATTACCTCTCGCGTTCAAGAGTTTCACAAACCCGAATCAAAACCGCCACATTCACGAGTATTATGCATTCAGCCTCTCGGTTTGGCCAGTGAGGGCAATCTGGCGATTATGCGTCCTTGCCGCCCGCTCTACATGTTACG
>DASUFM010000397.1:0-4492 GCA_036274535.1 Blastocatellia bacterium | reverse complement strand
CTTCAAAGTTTTCATCGCAGACAGAAACTGTGGGTTTATGGTGACCGAAATCGCGCTTGTGGTTGCGATTAATTTTCAAAAGCATTCAGGGCATCCCAGCGAGTCCTCAGCGCGGTTGAGGTTGTGAGTACTGTTTATCGGTAATAAAATACCTGGACTGACCACGCCGGCGGAGTATTGCGCCTACAATACTTGTCCGCCGGCGTTGATCTCCGCTGCGGCGCCGAATTTAGCTAAGCGCAGAGCCAGGTGTCTTGAAGAAACCCTCAAAAATGGCCGAGAGGATTCCAAGCGTTTTGCAAGCGGATTCCGAAGAAATTCCCAGAGATGATTATGCGGAAACAGACCAAGCAGGTGTATGAATTTGGCCCGTTTCGTCTGGATGTGGACGAGCGGTTGTTAATGCGTGATGGGCGGACAGCGCCGTTGCCACCGAAGGTCTTCGATACCCTGCTCGTGCTGGTCCAGAACAGCGGGCGGGTGGTTAGCAAGGATGAGTTGATGCAATCGCTCTGGCCGGACACCTTTGTCGAAGAGAGCAACCTGACGCAGAACATCTCGCAACTGCGCCGGGCGCTCAGCGACGGAACCGCCGGCGCGAAGTACATCGAAACGATTCCGAAGCGCGGCTACAGGTTCGTCGCCAATGTACAGCCGGTTGTGGAAGGCGATGTAAGTTCCGCCAATGGCGAAACGGAATCCGCTCGGGTCAATGGCGAGGAGGTTTTGCGGCTGGCCGCCGGCGAGTTCTCTATAGAAGGCGCAGGCGCCGTCAACGGCCATGCCATGCCGGTAGCCTCCGAGTCTGTCCTGGCCGGGGATAAACATACGTTTCATCCGGGCGTCGAAGACGAACCGGAGAAACCGAGTCGTAGAAGATTGACGGCCATGGTAGTCCTGCTGTTTGCCAGTCTGGCTATTGTGGTCATCGCCATCGCCGTCGCGAGTCGCCGCGCCGGCAAAGGCGCCGCGCAGTCCGGGACGGCTTTTCAAAAGATCACATTCTCAAAATTGACGACTTCAGGCAAAGCTTCGCTCCCCGCCATTTCGCCTGACGGGAAGTTCGTCGCTTATGTGGTGGAAGAAGGCGATTTGCAAAGCCTGTGGATCAGACAGGTAATCGCCAACAGCGCCACTCAGGTCGTCGAGCCGTCAGAAGTCGTCTTCACAGATCTGACTTTTGCGCTCGATAACAATTTCATCTACTACGTTGCGCGCCGAAAGGATGAAATGTCGAACAAGCTTTTCCAAATACCGCTGCTGGGCGGCGCGGCGCGTGAGATAACGGCGGAGGTTGGCAGCCCAATTACATTTTCGCCGAACGGCCAATATTTCGCTTTCGTCCGCAACTATCCGGCCCAACGGGAAACCGCGCTGATCGTCGCCAGGATCAATGGTTCGGAAGAACGGAAACTGGCGACTCGGAAACGGCCGGAGACGCTGTCGCTGGATGGACCGTCGTGGTCACCGGACGGCCGATTGATCGCATGCGCCTTCGGGACGGTTGAATATGGCGCGTCTTCAATGCAAGTGCTGGCCGTCAGCGTCGAAGACGGCTCATCCATGCCAATAGGCTCACAGAAATGGACATTCATCGGCGAGGTGGGCTGGCTCGGCGACGGCAGCGGAGTGGTCTTCAGAGTCTGGCAACGGACCTGGGGGGTTTATGGCGATCAAATCTGGTTGCTGACCTTTCCGAAAGGCGAGGCCCGCCGCGTGACGAACGACCTGAGCAGTTACGGAGGCGTCAGCGTTTCAACCAACTCCGCGTCCCCCATGTTGGTTACGCAACGGACGGATCGCGTCTCGCGCATCTGGATCATTTCCAAAGACGCCGGCGTTTTTGATCCCGTTCGAGCGACCCAGATTGAATCGGGATTCGGAGACGTTGACAGTGAGCGTTTCGGCCTGGATTGGACGCCCGACGGCCGCCTGGTTTACGCCTCGCACGCCAGCGGCAACGTGGATGTCTGGATCACGACCGCCGACGGCAAGCAGCGGAAACAACTGACGCAAGACGCGATGACGGACAGGAATCCGGTCGTCACTCCTGACGGACGCCACATCGTCTTCGTCTCTGAACGCGCAGGCGGCAGCCACATCTGGCGGATGGACACTGACGGCGGCGCCCTGAAACAACTGACGCGCGGCAAAGCCGATTCTTCCCCAAGCCTATCACCGGACGGCCGGTGGGTCGTTTACTCCTCTTCGAGCGGCGGCGAGTCGGCGATCTCGAAGGTCTCGATTGACGGTGGCGAACCGGCGCAATTGAGCCCCGACGTGGCCGCCCGTCCCGTAGTCTCGCCCGATGGAAAATGGGTCGCCTGCTTTTATCTCGACAAGAAAGACGCCGTATTCAAGGTCGCTCTTTTCCCATTTACCGGAGGGCCGCCTGCCATTATCGAAGATATTGCGCAGCCTGATTGGTACATTCTCCTCTGGTCGCCCGACAGCCGCGCCATCAATTACATCGCAACCCGGCAAGGCGTCTCAAACATCTGGAGCAAACCCATCGATGGCGGGCCCCCACGCCAATTGACCCATTTCACTACCGATCGGATCTTCCGCTTCGCCTGGGCGCGTAATGGAACGACTCTGGCCTGCGAACGCGGAATGATCATCAATGACGCGATTTTGATCAGTGACGGAAAACCTGATTGAATAGGACAAATAAGCCATATGGGACAGATAGCGCCTAATAATAAATAGGCTTTATATCCCCTATTTGTCCTATCCGGCTTGTAGAATTCGCTTTATATCAAAAAGTACTTGACAGTCATGAAATATCGAATCAGACTGGCGTACGACGGCTCGGAATATTTCGGCTGGCAGACGCAGGTGGGACAACCGACGATTCAGAGCGTATTGAATGGCGCGCTGGAAAAATTGGAAGGCGCGCCGGTCACGACGCATGCGGCGGGGCGGACGGACGCGGGAGTTCATGCTGAAGGACAGGTGGTTTCATTCAGCCTGTCTCGGGAGCGGACGCGAGAATGGGGAGGCCGGGATTTACGGCGCGCGATCAATGGCAATCTGCCTCCGGACATACGAGTGATTGAGGCCGAGCCGGTTGGCGAGGAATTTCATGCTCGATTCGACGCGAAGAGCAAGATATATCGGTATCAAATCCATCTGGCCGAGGTAATGAGTCCATTTCTGGTTCGCTACGCATGGCATTATCCTTATCCGGTGGATGCGGGACGACTAGCCGAAGAAAGTCGGGCGTTGATTGGGACGCGCGATTTCACGGCCTTTACCGTGGCCGATTGCGACGCGAAGACTTTTATAAGAACTATTACGGATGTCAGCGTCGAGCGTGAGGGCGATCTACTTAAACTCTTTTTCACCGGCGATGGGTTCCTGCGCTACCAGGTTCGGACGATGGTGGCCGCGCTGGTCGAATCGAATCGAGGGCGATTGAAGGCCGGGTCAGTCGCTGAATTAATTGAGAGTAAAGATCGCGCGCTGGCCGGCGCGCCCGCGCCGGCGCGAGGGTTGACGCTGATGAAAGTCGGATATTAGTATTCGTCGCCTGTTTTTGCGCTTTTCTTAGGGGTCATAAACATCAAATCCGAATCGAAGGCGCCGCAACTGCATAGACCACAACTACAAAAACAATGTTGGAAGATTTCCTGGAAGTAATTGAGTCCGGCTCGCGGGACGAAGTGTTGCTCAAACAAATAGATTTCAAGCGCCTGCCGCGCCACATCGCGGTGATTATGGACGGCAACGGGCGGTGGGCGAACCGCCGCTTTCTGCCGCGCGTCGCGGGCCATCGCGCCGGCGTCGAGGCGGTGCGCGCCACCGTGGACACGGGCGCGCGTTTGGGCATCGAGGCGTTGACGCTTTACGCGTTCTCGGTCGAGAACTGGAAGCGCCCTCCGTTCGAAATCGAAGCGTTGATGACTTTTCTGAAAGAGTATCTGCGCAAAGAGTTGGAGAACATCCACCGCAACAACATACGGTTTCAGACCATCGGACGCACGAGCGAGTTGGACGAATCGGTGCAGTTCGAATTGCGGAGCGCGACTCGCAAGACCGCCAACAATACAGGCATGATCTTGAACGTCGCGCTCAATTACGGCGGGCGCGTTGAGATGGTTGACGCAGTCCGCAAACTGATGGAAAAGTTCCACCGCGAAGGCCGCTCGCCCGAATCGATTACCGAAAGCGAGATCGCGCGCCATCTTTACACCGCCGGACTGCCCGACCCCGACCTGTTGATCCGCACCAGCGGCGAAATGCGCGTGAGTAATTTTCTTTTGTGGCAGATCGCGTACTCCGAGATTTACGTGACTGAAACCCTGTGGCCGGATTTCCGCCGCCCGGATCTTTTCGCCGCCATCATCGATTATCAAAAACGTGAGCGCCGGTTCGGCGGGTTGAATGAAACCGCGAAGCTCGCCCTTGTCAACGCTTCTTGATTGCGGATTGCGGATTTTTTAAGCCTCAATTGGTAATCTAAAATCCCAAACTGCAGAGAACGTAATTG